>DCGQ01000019.1:0-1934 GCA_002314635.1 Clostridiales bacterium UBA1774 | reverse complement strand
AAACCCGATGAGCCGGATGAGCCTGTCGAACCTGATACGCCGGATGAGCCGGGTCAGAGCGTGGAACTGGTGCGGGTTCGGATTCCGGAAGGGGTGGACGCAAGCTGCTATGTGCCATGTTACGATGATAACATGGGAAAGTCGGTGCCCATCGCCATGTCCGCTGTAGTGGACGGTATGCTGGTTTACCCCCGGCAGACGGGCACTGTGACCTATCAGACAAAGAACGATCTGTTTCGGGACGATGACGGTGCATGGGGCGAGGCGGATATCAATTTTGCCGCTGCCCGCGGCATCGTGCAGGGAACCGGCGGAGACAGCTTCCGACCCAATGATACGCTGACCCGCAGCGCCTTTGTGACCATTCTCTATCGGCTCAGTGGTTCTCCTGCGGTGACAAAGGCGGCAGCGTACTCCGATGTGAGCGCGGATGCTTGGTATCGGGATGCGGTGAGCTGGGCGGCAGAGACCGGCGTTGCCAACGGCAACGGGGACGGCACCTTTGCACCGCTGAGCCCGATTACCCGGGAGCAGATGTGCGTCATGCTGATTCGCTGGCTCCGCGCATACAATTACCGGACGAAGACACAGAAAACGGGAAAGACCTTTACAGACGCGGCCCGGATCTCCGTCTGGGCGCAGAAGGAAGTGACGATGTGCAGCGATCTGGGCCTGATTCTGGGCAGAAACGACGGCTCCTTTGACCCACAGGCCAATGCCAGCCGCATGGAGTGCTGCACCATTGTCCGGCGTCTGATCACGGCGGTTCTGAAAGGCATGGAGTAATATGCGCCTGACGGAAAGCCGGAAACGGAAATACAGGGCGGGAACACCGGCGGCAAGGCTGCTGTCGGCGCTGCTGCTGTGGGCACTGCTGCTGTCCCCGCGGAGCGGGACAGCGGCAGCCGCCTCCGAGGCGGAAGCGGAACCCATACGGGTCGCCGTCATTGATACTGGCATCTCCACCGCGGCGCTTCCCGCGGAAGCACTGGAGCCGGGGCACAATTTCGCCATGGAGGATTGGGACACGGAGGACAGAACCGGGCACGGTACGGAGGTGGCTTATTTGATTCATGCCTCCGCACCGGACGCTGTGCTGATTCCGCTGGTCTGGTATGACCGTTATGCCTCCGGTGTCAAGATCGGCGGCAGCGCGGAGCTGGCCGCTGCGGCGATTTATGCGGCGGTGGACGATTATCAGGCGGATATCATCAATCTCAGCGCCGGAATGACGGAGGAGAATCCTGCACTGAAGGCAGCGGTGGAATACGCGCTTCATTCAGGCGTGCTGGTGGTCTCGCCGGTGGGCAACGACAATCTGATCGCGCCGGATGTCTGCTATTATCCCGCCTGCTGGCAGGGCGTGATCGGTGTTGGCGCGTGGGACACGGCACGAAACGCCGTGGCGGACTTTTCTCAGCGCTGCGGCGTCAGCCTGACCGCACCGGGCACCGCGCTGGAAACGAGGAACCGGAACGGGGAGAGCGTCCGGGTGTGGGGCACCTCCTATTCTGCCGCGCTGGTCAGCGGTGCGCTGGCGGTGTGGATGAGCCGTGCCACGGAACTGAGCACCCGGGCGCTGCAGCGTGCGTTTCTGGATTCCTGCACGGCTGCGGCGGACAGCGGCTATGGATTGCTGGCCGCACCGGGCAGCGTGTTCTGCGATGTACCGGACGGGACAGCTCTGGCAGACGCGGCTGCTGCCGCGGCGGAGCGGGGACTTCTCCGCGGAACCTCCCAGGCGGTGTTCAGTCCCAATCAGACCCTTACGCGGGGAATGCTGGTGACGATTCTGTGGCGGGCGGAGGGATGTCCTGCGGTTTCGACGCTGTCCGGGTTTTCGGATGTGGCTCCCAGCGCGTATTATGAAGCGGCAGCGGCGTGGGCCGCCGCAGGGGGACTGGTCAGAGGCATGGGGGACGGAACCTTCCGCC
>DCGQ01000016.1:32611-34298 GCA_002314635.1 Clostridiales bacterium UBA1774 | reverse complement strand
GAAGAAGCTTTCGGCGTCAAGGTCGCCAAGGTCAACACCCTGCACGTGAAGGGTAAGATGCGCCGCAATGGTCAGTACCCCGCAGGCTACAGCGCCGCCTCCAAGAAGGCCGTTGTCCGTCTGACCGAGGACTCCAAGACCATCGAGCTCTTTGAAGGGATGGTGTAATTCATGTCTGTCAAAACTTTTAATCCCACCAGCCCGGCTCGCCGTCATATGACCGTTTCCGGTTTCGAGGGCATCGATAAGAAGGCCACACCGGAAAAGAGCCTGACTGAGGTTCTGAAGAAGAACTCCGGCCGCAACAGCTACGGCCGCATCACCGTCCGTCATCGCGGCGGCGGCAACCGTCGGAAGTATCGTATCATCGACTTCCGCCGTGACAAGATCGACGCGGAAGGCACCGTGCTTCGTCTGGAGTACGACCCCAACCGTACCGCTTACATCGCTCTGGTGGAATACGCCGACGGCGAGAAGCGTTATATCCTGGCTCCCGATGGCCTGAAGGCTGGCGATAAGGTTGTGGCCTCCGCCGCTGCCGATATCAAGCCCGGCAACACCCTCCCCATCGAAAAGATCCCCGTGGGCACCATCATCCACAACGTGGAGATCAACCCCGGCAAGGGCGGCCAGCTGGTCCGCGCTGCCGGTGAGTACGCCCAGCTGATGGCCAAGGAAGGCAAGCTGGCTCAGGTCCGTCTGCCCAGCGGCGAAGTCCGCTACGTCCGCATGAACTGCGTCGCCACCATCGGCCAGGTTTCCAACCTGGAGCACGAGAACGTGAAGATCGGCTCCGCCGGTCGTAAGCGTCACATGGGCTGGCGTCCCGGCTCCCGCGGCAGCGTTATGAACCCGGTTGACCATCCCCACGGCGGCGGCGAAGGCAAGGCGCCTATCGGTCGTCCCGGCCCTGTGACCCCCTGGGGCAAGCCCACTCTGGGTTACAAGACCCGCAAGACGAAGAACCGTACTGAGAAGTTCATCGTCAAGCATAGAAACGCGAAGTAAGGAGGGAACGGTAAATGAGCAGAAGTATCAAAAAAGGCCCCTTTGTTGCACCCGAGTTGATCAAGCGGGTCAACGAACTGAACAAGACCGGCGAGAAGAAGGTTCTCAAGACCTGGAGTCGTTCTTCCACCATTTTCCCCTCCTTCGTTGGCCACACCATCGCTGTGCATGACGGCCGTCGTCACATCCCGGTGTACGTCACCGAGGATATGGTTGGCCACAAGCTGGGCGAGTTTGCGCCTACCCGCACGTTCCGCGGCCATTCCGGCAGCAAGACTGCGGTAGCCACGAAGTAAGAAGGAGGCAAACGGAATAATGGAAGCTAAAGCTACACTGCATTACGCCCGCATCACCCCCCGCAAGGTCCAGATCGTCTGCGATCTGATCCGGGGCAAGGATGCCAAGACTGCAGAAGCCATTCTGATGCAGACCCGCAAGGATGCCTCCGAGCTGCTGCTGAAGCTGCTGAAGAGCGCCTGCGCCAACGCAGAGAACAACCATGAGATGAACCCCGATGCGCTGTATGTTTCTGAGACTTATGCCAACCCCGGCCCCGTGCTGAAGCGCGGTATGCCCCGGGCCCGCGGCGGTTACGCCCGGATTCTCAAGAGAACTTCGCACATCACCGTCGTCGTGAAGGAAAAGGAGTAACGGTATGGGACAGAAAGTTAATCCCCAT
>DCGQ01000016.1:0-32561 GCA_002314635.1 Clostridiales bacterium UBA1774 | reverse complement strand
TCAAGGATTGGGATTCCCGCTGGTACGCCAGAAATGAAAAGGTCGGCGATCTGATCGTCGAGGACTACAAGATTCGCAACTACCTGAAGAAGAACCTGTACAGCGCCGGCATCCCCACCATCGAGATCGAGCGCGACAGTGCCAAGGTTCGTATCTATATCCACTGCTCCAGACCCGGCGTGGTCATCGGCAAGGGCGGCACCGAGATCGAGAAGCTGCGCCTGACCATGGAGAAGATGCTGGGCAAGCCCGTTGCTCTCTCCATCGTCGAGGTGAAGAGCCCCGACACCAACGCTCAGCTGGTTGCCGAGAACATCGCACAGCAGCTTGAGAAGCGCATCGGCTTCCGCCGCGCCATGAAGAACGCCATCGGCCGCGCCATGCGTGCCGGCGTCCGCGGCATCAAGGTCATGTGCGGCGGCCGGCTGGGCGGCGCCGAAATCGCCCGCAGCGAGACTGCTCATGAGGGCACCGTTCCTCTGCAGACCCTGCGTGCCGACATCGACTACGGCTTCGCTGAGGCTGCCACCACCTACGGCCGCATCGGCGTGAAGGTTTGGATCTACAAAGGCGAAGTCATCTCCCAGACCCTGCGTACCACCCCCCGCACCATGGACACCAATCGTCCCGACCGTCGGAACGACCGTCGTGGTGATCGTCGCGGCGATCGTCGTCAGGGCGGCCAGGGCGGCTTCAATCGTGATCGTGGCCAGGGCGGCTACGGCAATCGTCCCCAGGGCGGCCAGGGCGGCTTCAACCGTCAGGGCGGTCAGGGCGGCTACGGCAATCGTCCCCAGGGCGGCTTCAATCGTCCCCAGGGCAATCGTCCCTTCAACGGCACCAAGCCCGGTGCCCCGAAAGAAGGAGGAGCTAACTGATGCTGATTCCGAAACGTGTTAAATATCGCCGTCAGCAGCGCGGCCGTATGACCGGCAAGGCGCTGCGGGGCAACACCGTATCTTACGGTGAATTCGGTCTTGTGGCGCTGGAGCCCGCGTGGATCACCAGCAACCAGATCGAGGCCGCTCGTGTGGCCATGACCCGTTACACCAAGCGCGGCGGTCAGGTCTGGATCAAGATCTTCCCGGACAAGCCCGTCACCGAAAAGCCTGCCGAAACCCGTATGGGCTCCGGTAAAGGTTCCCCCGAGTATTGGGTTTGCGTCGTCAAGCCCGGCAGAGTAATGTTTGAGATCGCAGGCGTTCCTGAAGACGCCGCACGCGAAGCTCTCCGTCTGGCCAGCCACAAGCTGCCCATCAAGACGAAGATCGTGAAGCGTGAAGAAGCAGAAGGTGGTGCTGAAGAATGAAGGCAAATGAAATCCGCGGCCTCACTGCCGACGAGCTGAATTCCAAGCTGGCAGATCTGAAGAAGGATCTGTTCATGCTCCGGATGCAGCACGCGACCAATCAGCTTGACAACCCCCTGAAGCTGGCGGACGTCAAGAAGGATATCGCCCGTATCAAGACCGTTATCCGCGAAAAAGAGCTTCAGAAGTAAGGAGGATGACGAAGATGAGCGAAGTAAGAGAAACTTCCAGAAAGACCAGAGTTGGCCGCGTCGTTTCCGACAAGATGGATAAGACCATCGTTGTGGCCATCGAGGACCGCGTTGCCCATCCTCTTTACAAGAAGATCGTAAAGCGGACCTATAAACTCAAGGCACATGACGAGCTGAACGAAGCCGGCATCGGCGACCGCGTTCGCGTCATGGAGACTCGCCCTCTGTCCAAGGACAAGAGATGGCGTCTCGTTGAAATTGTCGAAAAGGCGAAGTAAGGAGGCACAGGAACAATGATACAAGCTGAATCTTATCTGAAGGTCGCTGACAATACCGGCGCCAAGGAGCTCAAGTGTATCCGCGTTCTGGGCGGCTCCAAGCGCAAGTTCGGCAACATCGGTGATGTGATTGTTGCATCTGTCCGCAAGGCTCAGCCCGGCGGCAGCGTAAAGAAGGGTGATGTCGTCAAGGCTGTCATCGTCCGCACCGCCAAGGGCGTCCGTCGTGCCGACGGCACCTATGTCCGGTTCGACGAGAATGCTGCCGTTCTGCTGAGCGGCGACACCAACCCCAAGGGCACCCGTATCTTTGGGCCTGTGGCCCGCGAGCTGCGCGACAAGGATTATATGAAGATCCTGTCCCTGGCGCCCGAAGTGATTTAAGGGGGTCAAGCAGAGATGAATGTAAAGAAGAACGACACCGTGGTCGTCCTGTCCGGCAAGGACAAGGGCAAGCAGGGCAAGGTCTTGAAGAGCGACCCCAAGGCCGGTAAGGTCATTGTTGAGGGCGTCAATGTTGCGATGAAGCATCGCAAGCCCCGCAAGCAGAACGAAGAGGGCGGCATCGTGAAGATGGAAACCCCCATCTATGCCTGCAAGGTTATGCTGGTCTGCCCCAAGTGCGGCAAACCCACCAGACCTGCCTATAAAATCCTGGACGACGGGACCAAGGCCCGCGTCTGCCGCAAGTGCGGCGAAACGATCTGAGGGAGGTAAGACGATATGCCGAGACTGAAGGATAAATATCAGGCGGAAGTCGCTCCCGCCCTCATGAAGAAGTTCGAGTACAAGAGCAGTATGCAGATTCCCCGTCTGGAGAAGATCGTCATCAACTGCGGCTGCGGCGACTGCCGTGACAATGCGAAGGCTCTGGAAGCCGTGGTGAAGGAAATCTCCGCCATCGCCGGTCAGAAGGCCGTCGTGACCAAGGCCCGCAAGAGCGTTGCAAACTTCAAAGTCCGTGAAGGCATGAACGTCGGCGTGAAGGTTACTCTTCGCAGCGATAAGATGTGGGAGTTCCTGGATCGTCTGGTGAACGTGGCTCTGCCCCGTGTGCGTGACTTCCGCGGCATCAACCCCAATGCCTTCGATGGCCGCGGCAACTATGCTCTGGGCATCAAGGAACAGCTGATCTTCCCCGAGATCGAGTACGATAAGATCGACAAGATCCGCGGCATGGACATCATCATGGTGACCACCGCCCAGTCCGACGAAGAGGCCCGCGAGCTGCTGAAGCTGCTGGGCGCTCCCTTCGCGGCTCAGGCCTGAGGAGGTAACTGACAATGGCTAAACTTTCCATGAAGCTGAAGCAGCAGGCTCCCGCCAAGTTCTCCACCCGCAGCTACAACCGCTGCAAGATCTGCGGCCGCCCCCATGCTTACCTCCGGAACTACGGCATCTGCCGTATCTGCTTCCGGAACCTGGCCTACAAGGGTCAGATCCCCGGCGTCAAGAAGGCCAGCTGGTAAGCTGGCCCCACTCCCCTCGTTATCGGCGGCATAGGTCAGTAACCCTGATACCTGCCGTTATGACAGACGAAAGTCTGTAACTTTTATAAGGAGGAAACCCTACTATGCAGATCACGGACCCCATTGCGGATATGCTCACCCGCATCCGCAACGCTAACTCCGCCAAGCACGACTCCGTCGATGTGCCCGCTTCCAACATGAAGAAGGCCATTGCCGAGATCCTGCTCGAAGAAGGCTATATCAAGAACTACCAGATCGTTGACGACGGCACCCAGGGCATCATCCGCATCGCTCTGAAGTACAACGCCGGCAAGGAAAAGGTCATTCAGGGTCTTCGCCGCGTCTCCAAGCCCGGCCTGCGCGTGTATGCCGGTGCCGAGGAGCTGCCCAAGGTGCTCAAGGGCCTGGGCATTGCCATCATCTCCACTTCCAAGGGCATCATGACCGATAAGAAGGCCCGTGCGGCTCATATCGGCGGCGAAGTCCTTGCGTTTGTGTGGTAAGGGAGGGCCGAAAGAATGTCTAGAATTGGTAGAGAGCCCATTAACGTCCCCGCCGGCGTCACCGTCAAGATCGACGGCAATCATATCGCCGTGAAGGGACCCAAGGGCGAGCTGGAAATGAACATCCATCCCAACATGACCGTTGTCCAGGAGGGCAATGTGCTTCATGTGACCCGTCCCGACGACGAACAGCAGAACAAGGCCCTCCATGGCCTGACCCGCAGCCTGGTCAATGATATGGTGGTCGGCGTGACTCAGGAGTTCAGCAAGACTCTGGAGATCAACGGCGTCGGCTATCGTGCACAGAAGACCGGCAAGCAGCTCATCATGAACCTTGGCTTCTCTCATCAGGTTACGGTTGACGAGATCCCCGGCATCACCATTGATGTGCCCGATCAGAACAAGATCATCATCCACGGACCCGACAAGCAGAAGGTCGGCCAGTTTGCTGCCGATGTTCGCATGAAGCGTCCGCCGGAGCCTTACAAGGGCAAGGGCATCAAGTATGCTGAGGAAGTCATCCGCCGCAAGGAAGGCAAGACGGGCAAATAATAAGGAGGTGTACCTGAGATGATTAACAGACCTGATACCAAGGCGCAGCGTTTGAAGCGCCATAAGCGCGTTCGCGGCAAGATTTCCGGTACGCCCGAGCGTCCCAGACTGTGCGTGTTCCGCAGCCTGGCTCATATCTATGCACAGGTGATTGACGATGTGAACGGGATCACGCTGGTCTCCGCTTCCTCCGTCGAAAAGGATTTTGACTGCTACGGCGGCAACCAGGAAGCGGCCAAGAAGGTCGGCATGGCTGTTGCTGAGCGTGCCAAGGCCAAGGGCATCGAGACGGTCGTGTTCGACCGCGGCGGTTATGTTTACACCGGTCGTGTCCAGGCACTGGCAGAGGGCGCCCGCGAGGGCGGCCTGCAGTTCTGACGGAAGGAGTAGGAAAATGGCTTATAATAATAACAGAGCTCCCCGCGAGGAAGCTCAGTCTGAGTTCGTTGAGAAGGTCGTTTCCCTGAACCGTGTCAGCAAGACCGTCAAGGGCGGCCGTGTCATGAAGTTCTCTGCTCTGTGCGTCGTGGGCGACGGCAAGGGCCGCGTGGGCTACGGTCATGGCAAGGCTTCCGAAGTATCCGAAGCCATCCGCAAGGGCATCGACGATGCCAAGAAGAATCTGGTGAATGTGACCCTGAAGGGCACCAGCATTCCTCACGAGATCACCGGTGAGTTCGGCGCCGGTCGTGTGCTGCTGAAGCCCGCCCCCGTCGGTACCGGCGTGATCGCCGGCGGCGCTGTGCGTGCTGTGGTGGAAGCTGCCGGTATCAAGGACATCCGTACCAAGTGCCTGCGCTCCAACAACCCCAACAACGTGGTTGCAGCCACCATGCAGGGTCTGATGAGCCTGCGTAATGCCGAGCAGGTCGGCAAGACCCGCGGCAAGACCGCGGAAGAGATTCTGGGTTGAGGAGGGCTGAGAAATGGCGAATCTGAAAATCAAGCTGGTCAAGAGCCTGAACGGCAGAAATGACAAGCACATCGACACGGCCCATTCTCTGGGACTGCGGAAGATCGGCAACGAGACCGTCCAGCCCGACAATGAGCAGACCCGCGGCAAGATCGCCCAGATCGGCTATCTGCTCAGCGTCACCGAAGAATAAGGAGGCCATGGTATGAAGATCAGCGAACTGAGTCCCGCTCCCGGCTCCACCAAGGAAGCCAAGCGTAAGGGCCGCGGCATCGGCACCGGCAACGGCAAGACCGGTGGCAGAGGCCACAAGGGCCAGAAGGCCCGCAGCGGCGGCGGCGTGCGTGTCGGTTTTGAAGGCGGCCAGATGCCTCTGGCCCGTCGTATCCCCAAGAGAGGCTTCAACAACATTTTTGCCAAGCCTCTGGAATATGTGAACCTGAAGACTTTGGAAGAGAAGTTCGAGGACGGCGCTGTGATTGATGCGGAGGCCCTGCTGGCCGCCGGCATCCTCTCCAAGTGCGAGTACGGCGTGAAGGTCCTTGGCAATGGCGAACTGAGCAAGAAGCTGACGGTCAACGCCTCCGCTTTCTCCGAGACTGCGAAGCAGAAGATCGAAGCAGCCGGCGGAAAGGCCCAGGTGGTGTAAGTGTTTCAGGTATTCCGGAACGCCTGGAAGATAGAGGAGCTGCGGAAGAAGATCCTGTTCACTCTGTTCATTCTTCTCCTGTACCGGATCGGCAATGCCGTACCTGTTCCTTATATCAACAGCGAGCTTCTTTCGAACTATTTCAGCAGTCTGCAGAATACGGTTCTGGGTCTGTACAACATGATGTCCGGTAATGCGTTCAGCACGGCCACCATCTTTGCACTGAGTATTCAGCCGTATATCAACTCCAGCATCATCATTCAGCTCCTCTGTATCGCCATCCCCGCTCTGGAAGCCCTGAGCAAGGACGGCGGCGAGGAAGGCCGGCGCAAGATCAGCACCATCACCCGCTACGCTACCGTGGCCATCGGTCTGATCATGGGCATTGCCTACTATCTGCTGATCCGCAACAACGGCCTTCTGGCTGACGGCGGCAGCAGCTTCTGGGCTGCCATCGTGATCATCATGACCTTCGTCGGCGGCGCTGCCCTGCTGATGTGGCTGGGCGAACAGATCACGGAATTCGGTATCGGCAACGGTATCTCCATCATCCTGTTTGCCAGCATCATTTCCCGGCTGCCCTCCGGTGTGGCTACCCTCATCAAGAACCTGTCCACCGGCGCTATCGGTGTGGTTGCCTTCATCGGCATCATCATCGGCGTGTGCGTGATCGTGATTCTGGTCGTCTTTGTGTCTGACGCAGAGCGCAGAATCCCGGTGCAGTACGCAAAGCGCATGGTCGGCCGGAGAATGTACGGCGGCCAGAGCACCTATCTCCCCATGAAGGTGAATATGTCCGGCGTTATGCCCGTCATCTTCGCCCAGTCCATCGCCGCCCTGCCCGCCACCATCGGCTCTTTCCTGAAGACCCCGGCGGCCGGCTCCTTCGGCGAGAAGTTCCTTAACTTTATTGATTCCGACGGCATCCCCTATATGATCATCTACTTCATTCTGATCATTGCCTTCGGTTACTTCTACGCCACCATTCAGTTCAACCCCATTGAGGTTTCCAACAACCTGAAGAAGAATGGCGGCTTTATCCCCGGCTTCCGTCCCGGCAAGCCCACTACGGAGTTCATTTCCAAGGTCCTGAACCGCGTGACCCTGTTTGGCTCCATTTATCTGGGCATCGTGGCGGCTCTGCCCATTGCATTCAGCGGCATTACCAAGTCTGCCGGTGTTTCTCTGGGCGGCACCTCCATCATCATTGCCGTTGGCGTGGCCATTGAGATCGTTCAGGGCCTTGAGAATCAGATGCTGATGCGTCATTACAAGGGATTCCTGGATTAAAGGAGAGGTAAACATGAATATTATTATGTTGGGACCTCCGGGCGCCGGCAAGGGCACCCAGGCAGAAGTGCTCAGCAAGAAGCTGGGCGTAACCACTCTCTCCACCGGCAATATCCTCCGTGCCGCCATCGCCGAGCAGCGTCCCGTGGGTCTGAATGCCAAGGCATACATGGACAAGGGCCAGCTGGTTCCGGATGATGTGATCATCGGTATCGTGAAGGATTATCTGGAGACTCATGATCTGGGCAAGGGCTGCATTCTGGACGGTGTTCCCCGTACCATCGCGCAGGCCGAGATGCTGGACAAGATGGGTGTTCAGATTGATGCCGCGATCTCTCTGGAGGTCAGCGACGATGTCATCGAAGACCGCATGGGCGGCCGGCGTACCTGTCAGAAATGCGGCGCCACCTACCATGTGAAGGCCAACCCTCCCAAGCAGGAGGGAATCTGCGACAAGTGCGGCGAAAAGCTGACCATCCGCGATGATGATAAGCCGGAAACCGTGCGGCAGAGACTGGCGGTATACCACGCGCAGACCGAGCCCATCATCGGCTACTACAAGGCTCAGGGCAAGCTCTACGCGGTGGACGGAACTGCCAGCGTTGAAGAAACTTCCGGGAAGCTGGTCACGACACTGGAGATGATGAAGTGATCTCCCTGAAAACCGGTCGCGATGTGGATGCGATGCGCAGAGCCGGAAAAATTACCGCGGCTGCCCGTGCGTTAGCAGGGGAAATGGTAAAGCCCGGCGTATCGACGAAAGCCATCGACAAAGCGGTCTACGATTTCATTATCGGTCAGGGCGCAGTTCCCTCCTTCCTTCACTACAACGGTTATCCCGCCAGCGTGTGCGTTTCCATCAATGAGCAGGTGATCCACGGGATCCCCGGCAATCGGAAAATCCACGAGGGCGATGTGGTCAGTATCGACGTGGGAGCCTGTATTGACGGCTTCCACGGCGACTGCGCCGCGACTTATATCGCCGGTGAGGGCAGCGAGGCGAACAGAGAACTTGTCAAGGTGACGCGAGAAAGCTTTTTTGAAGGGCTCCGCTTTGCCCGTGCAGGCAACCGGGTTTCGGATATCTCCGCCGCCATACAGGCGTATGCGGAAAAGTTCGGCTACGGTGTGGTACGGGAATATGTAGGACACGGTGTCGGCAGCAAGATGCATGAGGACCCGGAGGTGCCGAATTTCGGCAGACCCGGGCACGGACCCCGGCTTATGCCGGGTATGACGCTGGCCATTGAGCCCATGATCGCACTGGGAACCTGGGAAGTCCGGGTGCTCAGCGATGACTGGACCGTGGTAACGCGAGACGGTAAACCCGCCGCCCACTATGAAAACAGCATCCTCATCACCTCCGGCGACCCGGAGATCCTGACGCCGACGCATGGAGACGGATTCGATGTCTGAGTGCATTGGTCTGGCCGCAGCGTCTGCGGGGCATGACAGAGGTACGGTCTATCTGGTTCTGCAGGACAGTCCGGAGGGCGTGCTTCTGACGGACGGCAGGCTGAGAAAGCTGAGCCGCCCCAAGCGAAAGAACAGGAAACATGTGAGATTCCTGCCAGCCGAACGATTTGCGGCTGTTTGCGGGAAGCTGTCGGAGCCGCTGACCGACGCCTCCATCCGGAGAGTGCTGGCGGAAGTACGGCAGCAGGGCTAAGTAAGATCAGGAGGGACGAATATTGGCAAAGGACGACGTCATCGAACTGGAGGGTACAGTGGTGGAATCCCTGCCCAACACGATGTTCACCGTCGATATCGGAAACGGCCACACGATACTGGCTCACATTTCCGGTAAGCTGCGAATGAATTTCATCCGCATTCTGCCCGGCGATAAAGTCACGGTACAGATGTCACCCTACGATCTGACCCGCGGCAGGATCACTTGGCGAAGCAAATAATAGGAGGTTAACAATGAAAGTCAGGCCTTCCGTAAAGCCCATGTGTGAGAAGTGCAAGGTCATCAAGCGCAAGGGCAGAGTCATGGTGATTTGTGATAATCCCAAGCATAAGCAGAGACAGGGCTGAGCCCCAGTTTCTAGAAAGGATTGATTAACAAGTATGGCACGTATTGCCGGTGTTGATTTGCCCAAAGAAAAGCGCATTGAGATCGGTCTCACCTATGTGTATGGCATTGGCAGAAAGAGCGCGGACGATATTCTGGCTGCTACCGGAATCGACCCCAACACCCGCGTCAAAGATCTGACCGAAGCGCAGGAAGCCGCTCTCAGAGAGTGCATCGATAAGAACTACACGGTGGAGGGCGACCTTCGCCGCTCCGTGGCGCTTGACATCAAGCGCCTGACGGAAATTGGCTGCTACCGCGGTCTGCGTCATCGCCGGGGTCTCCCCGTGCGCGGCCAGCGCAGCAAGACCAATGCCCGTACTCGCAAGGGTCCCAAACGCACCATTGCGAACAAGAAGAAGTAAGGGAGGGAAGAGATAAATGGCTACCGCTAAGAATGCTAAGGGTGCTGCCGCTCGTGTCCGCACGAAGCGTCGTGAGCGCAAGAACATCGAGAAGGGCGCTGTGCATATCCGCTCTTCCTTCAATAACACCATGGTCACCATCACCGACCTGCAGGGCAACGCTATCTCCTGGGCCTCTGCCGGTGGTATGGGCTTCCGTGGCAGCAGAAAGTCCACTCCCTTTGCCGCACAGACCGCCGCTGAGACGGCTGCCCGTGCCGCTATGGAGCATGGTCTGAAGCAGGTCGAGGTATACGTCAAGGGCCCCGGTCAGGGCCGTGAAGCCGCCATCCGCGCTCTCCAGTCCGCTGGTCTGGAAGTTCAGATGATCAAGGATGTTACCCCGATTCCCCACAATGGATGCCGCCCGCCCAAACGGCGCCGCGTCTGATGGAAGTACAGGAGGAAACACAATATGGCTAGATATAACGATGCTGTCTGCCGCCTGTGCCGCAGAGAAGGTCAGAAGCTGTTCCTGAAGGGCGACAGATGCTATACAGAGAAGTGCGCGCTTGAGCGCCGCGCTTATGCCCCCGGCATGCATGGCCAGGGCCGCAGCAAGGCTTCCGAATACGGCACCCAGCTGCGCGAGAAGCAGAAGGCCAAGCGTTACTACGGTCTGCTGGAGAGCCAGTTCCGCAAGTATTACGAGATGGCCGTTAAGACCAAGGGCGGCACCACCGGTGAGAACCTGCTGGCTCTGTGCGAAAGCCGTCTGGACAACGTGATCTACCGTCTGGGCTTTGCCATGTCCCGTCCCGAGGCCCGTCAGCTGGTCACCCACGCTCACTTCACCGTGAACGGCCGCAAGGTCAACATCCCCTCCTTCCAGGTCAAGCCCGGCATGGTCATCGGCATTGCCGCTACCAGCCGCGATCTGGAGAAGCTGAAGGCCAACGTGGAGGCCAATGCCTTCCGTCAGCCTCCCCAGTGGCTGGAATACGATCGTGACAACCTGGTTGCCAAGGTCGTCGCCGTGCCTCAGAAGAGCGATATCGATCTGCCCATCGAAGAGCACCTGATCGTCGAGCTGTACTCCAAGTAACACACACGACGCCCTCATATTGGTATACTGAGATCAGCTGTCCTGCGGTGCGGCTCTTGTCGGACCGCAGGGCAAGAAAAAAGGGAGGGTAAAAACATGGTAGAAATTGAAAAGCCGCGCATCGAATGTATCGAGACACCCGGTGACGATTCCTACGGTAAGTTCGTGGTTGAACCGCTGGAGCGCGGTTACGGTACAACGCTGGGAAACTCCCTGAGACGGATGCTCCTGTCCTCGCTGGAGGGCACGGCTGTCACCTCGGTGAAGATTGCCGGTGTTGCACATGAGTTTTCAACGATACCCGGTGTGAAAGAGGACGTTACAGAGATCGTTCTCAACATCAAAAGTATTATTGCCAGACTGCATTGCGAAGGCACTAAGACGGTATATATCGAAGCCAGCGGGGAAGGCGAAGTCACAGCCGGCGACATCAAGTCTGACGGTGATGTGGAAGTGCTGAACCCGGATCTGCATCTGGCCACCCTTGGTCCGGATGCCACCCTGAACATGGAAATGACCATCAGTAAGGGCCGCGGTTACGTTAGTGCCGACCGCAATAAGCCTGCACAGACGATCATCGGCGTGATCCCGGTGGATTCCATCTATACGCCGGTGTTGAAGGTCAACTACTCCGTGGAAAACACCCGCGTGGGCAACATGACCGACTATGACAAGCTGACGATCGAGGTCTGGACGGACAAGACCATTTCCGCCCGGGACGCGATCTCCATGGGCGCCAAGATCCTTTGCGATCACTTCGCCCTGTTTACCGACCTGAGCGAGAACCTGTCGAACAGACCCACGGTGGTGGAGAAGCCGGAAACCACGGTTGATAAGATGCTGTCCATGACGGTTGACGAGCTGGATCTGTCGGTCCGCAGCTTCAACTGCCTGAAACGCGCCAATATCAACACGGTGGGCGACCTGATCAGCCGCACGGAAGATGATATGATGAAGGTTCGGAACCTGGGCCGGAAGTCTCTGGAAGAGGTCATTCATAAACTGACCATGATGGGTCTGTCCCTCGCCAGCGACGACAATAATTGAGGAGGAAAATACAATGCCCCTTAAAACCAAGCTCGGCAAGCCGACCGATCAGCGTATGGCCATGCTCCGTCAGCAGGTGACCGATCTCCTGACCTACGGCAAGCTGGAGACCACCATCGACAGAGCCAAGGCTGTGAAGCCCCTGGCTGAGAAGATGATTACTCTTGGCAAGAAGAACACCCTGGCCACTTATCGTCAGGCTCTGAGCTTCATCACCAAGGAAGATACCGCCAAGCGCGTGTTCAGCGTCTATGCTCCCATCTATGCCGACCGCAACGGCGGCTACACCCGGATCATGCGTCTGGGTCAGCGCCGCGGCGATGCCGCCGAGATGGCCATCATTGCCCTCGTTGACGAGGACAAGATCGCTGCCGCCGATGCCGAAGCCGCCAAGGCCGCCGAAGAAGCTGCCAAGGCTGCCAAGCGCACCAAGAAGGCTGAGTAATCTCAATAAAAGAACCGCTCCGGTCATTGTGACCGGGGCGGCTTTTTGTTACGATGCGGAATAAGAAATGACTGTGCGGCTTCATAGAAAAGCAAGCCGTGCAGCAGGTAATATATTATTTATCATACCTCATTTGCTTTGTGCGGCAAGCTTCTTCCGCATTCCCTCCGGCATCCAACTGCCCTTAGAATAGTAGATCGTCAGTGCAGCGGAGCAGATGGTCCAGGAGGTGGGATAGGCCCAGAATACCACGCGGATATCCGGGATGAGGGGCATCAGAATCAGCAGTCCGACAATGCGGAAGGCGCAGATCGTGATGGCATAGATGATCATTGGCTGCGTCACCTTGCCCGCACCCCGCACCGCACCGGCGAACACATCGCTGAATGCAAAGATGATCTCAAAGGGCGCCAGCCGCCAGAGCTGCATCATACCGTAGGAGATGACCTCCGGGTCATCGGTGAAGATCCTCAGCAGCTTCCGACCGAACAGGCAGATGCAGCTGTTCACCGTCAGGCTGCTCAGACAGGCGCACAGCACGACCACCTTCACGCCCTGCCGGATCCGCTGATACTGACCGGCACCCAGATTCTGCGAAACAAATGTGGAAATGCTGAGACCCAGCGCCTGAATGGGCATGAAGCCGAAGCCGTCAATGCGGCTGTAGGCCGCCACACCCGCCATGGCCACGGAGCCGAAGGCGTTGATCTTAGCCTGAATCAGAATGTTGGACAGAGAGAACATACAGCTCTGCAGACCGGAGGGGACTGCCAGCTTTGTGATGTTCCACGCCACCCGCTTGTCAAAGCGCAGCTCCCGGAGCCGCAGCCGCCAGCCTTCCGGAATCCGGTACAGGCGGATCAGAATCAGCGCACAGGCGATGAGCTGACTGAATACGGTGGCCACCGCCGCGCCTGCCGCGCCCATATCCAGCACCGCCACGCAGAATACATCGCAGATCACATTCAGCACGCCGCTGATCACCAGATAAATCAGCGGTCGCCGGGAGTCGCCGGAGGACTGTATGATGCCTGCGCCTACGTTGTAGATCAGCATGAACAGACTGCCTGCAAAGTAGATCTGCATATATTCGGAGGCCAGCTCGATCACATCCGCCGGGGAATCCATCAGCTCCAGCATACCGCGAGCGCAGGTGGTTCCCACCGCGGTCAGCACCGCGCCTGCGCCGAAGGCAAGGATCAGCGCCGCGTGCAGCACCTTTTTCAGCTTCTCAATGTCCCTTGCACCGTAGGCTGTGGCGAAGATCACGCCGGTGCCGGTGGAGATGCCCAGAAAGAAGCCGACGAACAGGTTGATCAGAGCGCCGGTGGAGCCAACCGCCGCCAGCGCTTCGCTTCCGGCAAACTTGCCTACCACCGCGGTGTCCACCGTATTGTAAAGCTGCTGGAACAGGTTTGACAGCAGAATGGGAATCGCAAAGCGGACAATGCCCTTCCACACGCTGCCCTGCACCAGATAGGTATTCCTGTTTTCCAAATATGTCACCTCAATTTTCGTCATGGAGCCATATGATAGCACAAAGCGCCCGGAAAGAAAAGACCTCTCGGCAGGAACGATGCGGCAATACCGGGGGTGCGGATTCCGTGAAAAGAGCCGCCCTGCTCCGGGAATACAGTGCTTCCGCGGAGCGAGCGGCAATATCCGATCTTACCGATCAGCCAGCCGGTTCCAGCACGGCAATGCTGATTTCCGATCGGTTGAACAGCCGGGGACAGAAGGAAACGGCGCTCAATCCGGGAGATACCAGCAGCTGACGCCCGCCCAGCTCAAACAGACCCCGGTCATACTCCGGCAGCCAGCCGCCGGGAGAGAGCAGACCGCCCAGCAGGGGCAGCCGGATGAGTCCGCCGTGGTTGTGACCGCTGAGCACCAGATCGGCCCCCTGTGCGGCAAGGGTGGGGAACAGGCCGGGACGGTGGCACAGTACCACTGCGTACACGCTGGTTTCTGAGCGCAGGCGGGTGAGCAGTTGCGCCGGTGTTTCCATGTCCGCGTAGCCGTTGGGGTCCTCCACGCCGGCCAGCACCAGCCGGGAACCGCCCCGTTCCAGATACACCCATTCATTGCGGAGCAGGGTAACGCCGCAGTCCGCCACCTTGCGGAAAAACAGCTCCGGACTCAGATCCGCCCATTCGTGGTTGCCGCTGACATAGTAACAGGGGGCAATGTGGGTCATGCTCCGCAGAAACGGCTCCAGTGCTGCCCATTGCTCCTCCCCGTCGGACAGGTCGCCGGTGAGGGCAATGATGTCCGGGTCGGCGGCTTCCAGCCGATGCAGAATCTTGTCAAACAGCGCTTCATTTCCGTGTACATCGGAGACCACAGCAATGCGGGTTCCGGAAAAGGCATCGGGAATGGCGGAGTCGCTGATTTTGTAGCTGCGGACGGCTACGGTCCGGTTGTCCAGCCACAGCCGAAGGGCCAGCAGGCCTAGCAGAAGCAGGAGCAGCCGGGGAAGGCAGCCCTGCTTTTTCTTTTTATGCCTCCTTGTCACGGAGATAGATGTGCCGGGTCTTGGTGGCGTCGATGATGCGGGCGTCGATCTCAAATCGGCTGATGGAGCGGATCAGCGGGGTCAGCTTGGTGAAGCCGAAGTTGCGGGGGTCGAAATCCGGCTGTTTTTTCAGCAGCAGGGTGCCCAGCTCGCCCATGAAGGCGTAACCGTCCTCGTCTGCAATGTCGGAAACCGAGTCGGCGATCAGCTTCACGATCTCATCCGGCACCTTGCCGCCCTTCTTCTGCGGTTCGGCCTTTTCCGGTTCCTTCGGGGCGGGTTCCGGCTTGGCCGGCTGCCTGGCATCCGCTTTCTGCTTGGCACCGGGCTTTTTCGCCGCTTTCACCGGCTCGGCCTTGGCAGGCTTTGCCGCCTGTGTGGGCTGCGCGGACTTTTCCCGGTCCTGCTGGGCGGCGCGGATGACCTCAATGTAGATGAACTTGTCACAGGCTACACGGAAGGACACCGGCGTTTTCTTCTCGCCCATGCCGATGACCCGCATCCCCGCTTCCCGCAGGCGGATGGCAAGCCGGGTAAAGTCACTGTCGCTGGAAACGATGCAGAATCCATCGGTCTTGCCCTCATAGAGAATGTCCATAGCATCGATGATCATGGCAGAATCGGTGGAGTTTTTGCCGGTGGTATAGCTGTATTGCTGGATGGGGGTCACGGCGTTTTCCAGCAGAACGCTTTTCCATGAGCTGACATTGGGACTGGTCCAGTCCCCGTAAATGCGCTTGATGGTAGGCGTTCCGTAGATGGCGGCCTCCTCCATAATGGCCTTCATGCTGTTGCGGGGCACGTTCTCCGCATCGATCAGCACGGCAAGCCGTAAATCCTTGATTTCACTGGTCATTGACTCAGCTCCTTCCAGTCATGGGGAAATAACATACTATTATACACGGTTCAGGGATTTTCCACAACCGCGTATCCGCCGAATTGCTGCAGGATCCTGCCGGTTTCCGCCTCATCGACTGGCAGGATGCAAAGTCCCGCAGGCGGCTCGCCGTAGAACCGATACCGGTCAAAGGACAGCACCCAGCGGAAGGCCCCGTCCGGATTCCAATACCGTACCGTGTTCTGAAAGGTCTCAGCAGGGGTCTTTTCCGTGAACAGCACATAGATATAGGGCATATTCACATCCCCCGTGACCCACAGGGTTTCGGGTTCCAGCGTTTCCGCATAGGCAATGGCCTGCGTGAGACCGTCGTAAAATGCCGGTCCCAGCGCATCGGCATAGTCTGTGACATAGAATCGAATGAGGAACACCGCGGCGCAGACCAGCACGGCGAAGCATACCGCGCCCACACGGGGAAACAGCCGGACACAGAGGTACAGCCCCCTAGCCTGCAGCCAGACCAGCGGCAGAAACAGGAAATTCACCCGGTTTACATTGATGTTGATGAACAGAGCCGCAAGCATGCCGGACAGCAGCAGATAGAGCATCCAGCGTTCCTCGTTCCGCAGTTCGGAACGGAAGCAGCGGTACAGGCTTTCCGCCAGACCTGCCAGCACAAACAGCAGACCGGGCAGACCGTAAAACAGGCCGAAGCGGCCGCAGCTATTCCAAATCAGGCCGTCCGACTGCGTCCAAAGCAGCCGCAGCAGCTCCCGGAGATGCTCCGGCGAGAAGGAAACCGTGGCGGCCTGCCGGGTCTCCGTCAGCCGCGGCAGCGTCATCCACAGCAGCTTCATTTCCGGCAGACCCAGCGCATTCCGAAGCTGACACAGCGCCAGCGGAAGGGCGATCAGCACAAAAACGCCCAGCGAAGCCAGCCAGAGGGGGAAACGCACCGTTTTTTTCCGCAGCAGACGGATGCTGCAAAGCAGCAGAAATACCGGCAGCAGCAGAAAAGCGGTTCCGTAGGCGTAAAGGCTCAGGGCAAAGAGGGCGGCGGCAAGGAGCAGCCACTTCGGTTTTTCCGCCGCGGCGGCCAGCGCCCACACGCCCAGCAGCAGAAATACCGGCAGCAGATTGCTTTCCAGCGCCCAACGGCTGACGGTCAGATGCCAGGGGTTCAGCGTCAGCCCGGTCAGCGCCGCCAGTCCGAAACCACGGCTCACACGCCGGGCCAGCCGCCAGAAGGCCAGCAGACACACACTGCCCCAGAATCCGGCGCAGAGCCGCAGAGAAGCGGCGCTGAGGCCGAGAAGCTTCAGAAACGGAAAAGAGAGGTAGGCATACAGCACATTCTGCCCGCTGCCCCAGCTGGTGAATAAAACCGGCCACCGATCCCCGTTCCGATCCATGCCGGAGACCAGCAGGCTCCACGCATCGTAGCCGATGGAGGCCTCGTCCTGATTCAGACCCGGAGGAAAGCGCCCCAGACCCAGCGTGCGGAGCAGAAGACCCAGAAGCAGCAGCGCTGCCGCCAGCGCCGCTTCGTGGCGCAGGCAGAAATCAGAAACTTTTTTCACGGATGCCGCTCCTTTCGGGGAAATCTTCGGCGGGAGGTCTGTCCACATGGAAAACACCGCCGCTTTCAAATGGATATTATGGAGGATTGCACCACAAAAGGCAACGGCAAATCCGGCATTTTTTCGTATTTTTCTGTCGAAAGAGATTGACGAAAGGGCACGGATGGATTAATATAACCATATTAATAAGTTGGGGAAGCACATCTTGTTTTCAGCTCTCCCTTTCAAAAGAAATGGAGGATGCATATGGCACTGTTTAAGCAGGTAAAATGCGGCCGCTGCGACCGGACGTACAGTTCGATTCGCGGCAGATGCCCTTATTGCGGCGCAAGGCGCGGCAGCGGAAAGAACAACGGCGGAGACGGAGACAACACCCGCTGGCAGGTGATTGTGGGCGCGGTGGTGCTGCTGGCCATTATCGCCGCGGCGATCATCCTGATCAGCATCAGCCTGAAGGGGCGCGATGCCGAGAATGCAACGCCGACAAACACACCCGGCGGCAGCATCGGCGATGTGAGCAAGATCGACGGAACCGATCCCACCGTGGCGCCTACGAATACCCCGGTGCCCACGCCGGAACCCACGCCTACCCCGGTCGCCACGCCGGAACCTGTTGTCAACTCCGTCGTTCTGAGCCGGTCTGACTTTACGCTCAGCCGAATCGGCGAGACCTATACCATTGCGGCTACCCTGTCCCCGGCAGGCACCGCTGCCGAGATCATCTGGATCTCCGAGGATCCCAATGTCTGCACCGTTGACCAGAACGGTATGGTGACTGCCGTTGACCACGGTACCACCATCGTGTCCGCCACCGCCGGCGGCAAGACCGCGGAATGCACCGTCCGCGTCTCCGCTTATGCGCCTGCGGGCAGCACCGGCACCGATACCGGCAGCAGCTCCGGCCCTGCCAGTCTGAGCCACACCGACGTGACCATCCATGCGGCCGACAAGGAATCCTTCACCCTGTCCGTCAAGGGAAATGACGGCGCTGCGGTGAGCTACTCCAGCAGCGATTCCTCCATTGCCACCGTAGACAGCAAGGGCGTTGTCACTGCCGTGAGCAAGGGTTACTGCGTCATCACCGTCACGGTGGGCGAGCAGACCCTGAAGTGCGAGGTTCGCGTCAGCAACTGATTCCTGATTTCCACAACCGCCCCGTGTTCCGATTCTGCGGAGCATGGGGCGGATTTTTTGCACGGGAGGGAAAAGGTCATGACCGCATATTGGAAACGCTGCCGCAGACATTACGGGAGGCTGGGACTGGCGCTGCTGCTGTTTTATGCCGTCACCAGCCTGTCGCAGAACCTGTGCTATATCGCGTGTATGCGCTTTGCACCGGCGCTGACCCATCAGTGCTGGTTTACGTCTGCCTTGGCGGTGCTGCCCACCTATCTGCTGGGGTTTCCTGCTTTTCTGCTGGCGCTGCCTCCTGCGCCGGAGCGGGCGCAGCTGCCGGAAAAGCGGCGGTTGGGCGGCAGACGGTTTCTGGTTCTGCTGCTGTGCTGCTTCGGATTTCTCATGCCCGGCAATCTGATCGGGCGGGGACTCGACCTGCTGATCAGCCGGATGACCGGCATCGGCTCCGGGGACCCGCTGAACGCACTGGTTACGGAGACGCCGCTCTGGCTGCTGGCTCCGGTAACGGTGCTCGTGGCCCCGGTGATGGAGGAGCTGTGCTTTCGGAAGCTGCTGCTGGATCGGATGCGTACCATTGACAAGCCAACGGCGATGCTCTATTCCGCGCTGGCCTTCGGTCTGATGCACGGCAATCTGCAGCAGTTCTTCTACGCCTTCGGCGTGGGTTTGATTCTGGCGGGCATCTATCTGCGAACCGGGCGGCTTTGGTACTGCATTCTGGTGCATATGCTGGTGAATTTCATGGGTTCGGTGGTGGTCATGCTGCTGTATAACGGTGTGAATCTGTCGGATCCCTTCTCCGATCTGCTGCCGCTTCTGGGTCTGAGCATCTATTGCCTGTTTCTGGCGGCTGTGACCATTGCCGGAATCGTGCTGCTGATCCGGAACCGGGATTTTTTCCGCTTGAGGGATGGGACAGACCGGTTGGGGACGCATCGGTGGCTGCCCTTTCTCACACCGGGTTTTCTGGCATATGGAATCGCGGTGGTGGGCGTTGCCGCTGTGTCCTATCTGCCGCTGTAGAATGTCCGGGTTTCCGGAAAAAAGAAAAAATAAGGATTGCTATTCGAAATGAAATAGCATATAATAATCAACACCTGCCTGCGCTCCGGCGCAGGACAGGGTCGCACTAGTCGGGGAGTTAGCGGTGCCCTGTACCTGCAATCCGCTACAGCAGGGATGAATCCCCGCCCCCGGTCCTCCGATGTGTTGTCTGCCCTCTGTAAGCAGCGTTGACGAACTGGTCTTACGCAACACGGCCCCGTGAACCATGTCAGGCGGGAGACCGAGCAGCATTAAGCGGTGCGCCGTGTGTGCCGTGAGAGTGCCGGTTCCGAGCCGGCTGCAGAGGTAACGAACGGGTTGGAGTGATCAAAGGCGGGTGTGCGGTCCTGTCCTGCGCCGGAGCGCACTTTCACGGAGGTCAGCATATGTATCAGGCGCTTTATCGAAAATACCGCCCCAAAACCTTTGACGAAGTGGTGGGGCAGGAGCATATTACGGATATTCTGCGAAAGCAGGTTCTGACGGATCGGCCCAGCCATGCCTATCTGTTCACCGGTACCCGGGGCACCGGAAAGACCACCTGTGCCAAGCTGCTCAGCAGGGCGGTGAACTGTCTGAATCCGGTGGGCGGCAACCCCTGCGGAGAATGTCAGATCTGCCGCGGTATCGAAAACGGTTCCATTCTGGATGTGACGGAGATGGACGCGGCTTCCAACAACGGTGTGGACGATGTGCGTGCCATCCGGGACGAGGCGGTCTATGCGCCGGTGGCGGCGAAGCGGCGTGTGTACATCATTGATGAGGTACATATGCTCTCCAAACCCGCCTTCAATGCGCTGCTGAAAATCATGGAGGAACCGCCGGAGCATCTGATCTTCATTCTGGCCACCACGGAGCTGTATAAAGTACCTGCCACCATTCTGAGCCGCTGCCAGCGCTATTCCTTCCGCCGCGTGCCCGCGCCGCTGATCCGGGATCGGCTGATGCAGGTGGCCGCTGCCGAGGGCATGGAGCTGACGGAGGATGCGGCGGGCCTTCTGAGCCGTCTGGCGGACGGGGCGCTGCGGGATGCGCTGAGTCTGCTGGATCAGTGCGCCGGTGCGAAGATCGACCGGGAGCGGGTGCTGTCCGCCATCGGTCTTGCGGAAAATGATGAAATCTGCCGGATGATGGACGCGGTCCTGTCCGGGGACGGGGAAGCAGCACTGAACGGTCTGGACGGGCTGTACCGGGGCGGCAAGGATGTATCCGCCGTGCTGAATCAGCTCAGCGCCCTGTGCCGGGATATTCTGCTGGGCCGCGTCGCGCCGCGAAACGGCGTCAGCCTGATGAACGGCGGATTTTCCGAGGAATACCTGCACCGACTGGCTGATCTGGCGGATACGGAGACCCTGCTGCGGGATCTGGACATTCTCCAGTCCGCCTCCGCACAGCTGGACAAAAGCAGCGACCGGAAGCTGTGCGCCGAGCTGTGCCTGCTGCGGATGGCGAACCCGGCTGCCTTTGCCGCGCCTGCGGCTCCGGCACCCCGTCCGGTGAAGCAGGAGGAGCCGAAAAAGGCCGCCGCGCCTGCGCCGGAGCCGAAAAAAGCACTGGAGCCGGAAAAAC
The DNA here is from genome assembly GCA_002314635.1 of Clostridiales bacterium UBA1774. Lineage (GTDB taxonomy): Bacteria > Bacillota > Clostridia > Oscillospirales > Oscillospiraceae > UBA1774. The sequence continues at coordinate 11,709 of DCGQ01000016.1, read as the reverse complement.
CCGCTGCGCCGGTGAAACCGGAGAAAACTCCCGAACCGGTACCCGTGCCGGAACCGGTGAAAGCGCCGCAGTCCGCGGCAGCTCCCGTAAGCTGGGAAGCAGTGCTGCGGAAGCTGGAGGAGACCATGTTTATCGCGGATTACATGCTGGTTTCCAATCCGGACAATCTGAGCGGCGAAATGAAGGACGGAACCCTGATTCTGTATACAAAAAATGAGACCATCAAGGGCCTGCTGGACACTCGGCGGCTGGAGGAGATCCGGTCGGCGGCAGCAGCGGTGGCAGGCGGCAATGTGCCGGTGAAGGCGGAGCCGTGGAAGGCTCAGCCGGACGACCGGTTTGCCGCGCTGGACGCTCTGATGGATCGGTTCAAATAAGGAGGAGTATCATTATGGCAAAGAGTGCATTTCGCGGCGGCGGCTATGGCGGCGGCGGATTCGGCGGCGGCGTCAACGCCAATATGCTGAAGCAGGCACAGAAGATGCAGCAGGATATGCTGAAAATGCAGGAAACGCTGGAACAGCAGACCTATGAAGCCAGCGCAGGCGGCGTGGTCAAGGCTGTGGTTTCCGGCAAGGGCGAGCTGACCGAGCTGACCATCGCCCCCGAAGCCATTGACCCGGAGGATGTGGAAATGCTGCAGGATACCATTATGGCAGCAGTGAACGAGGCCATCCGCAAGGCGGAAACCGCCAGAGCCGAGGGCATGAACAAATTCACCGGCGGCCTGAATCTGAACTTCTGATCCGGAACCTCTCCGATGACCGTTTTACGGCGTCGGAGGGGTTTTTGTTTTTCCGGGTCGAGGACAGAAAATAGTGTAGTTTCGCACAAATTTGTTGACGAAAGATAGCAAATGATTGTATAATGTTTTCATTTCCAAAAAAGAAACGAGTTGATGTGTTTTGAAGCGATTTCTGGCATTCCCCCTTGCACTGCTGATGGTTCTGGGTTTCAGCGGGTGCTTCCTGCTTCCCAAAGAAGCTGCTGCACCGGAGCTGCCGCTGGTCACACCCTACAGCGGCGCGGAATACTCCACCGCGCAGGTGGTGCGGGGCGATTTGGAGAACACCCTGACCGTGACCTTTACCTATAGTCCCACCCGGCGGGAAGAACTGCGGTTTTCCGTGGTGAACCACGCTTACGGCACCATTTTCGTATCCGTGGGTGATGAAGTCCATGCAGGTGATCTGGTGGCGCAGTTGGACGCGGCAGCAGAGGAAGCTGCCATTGAGCAGACGAAGAAGCAGATGGAGCGGCTGCAGATCCAGCTGGACAGCGCCCGGGAAAAGCTGGCGCTGGCAAAGGAACAGGAACGGCTGGCAGGCGGCGTTTCCACCGCCTCCTCCGAAGCACGGCAGGCGGACATTGATTATTATGAAGCGGCACTGGAGCTGCAGCAGCGAAAGCTGGAGGAACAGTATGCCGCCGTGGAGGAGCTTCGGCTCTATGCCACCATCGACGGCACCGTGACCTACGCGAAGAAGCTGGAGGAGGGCAGCCTTTCCAGCCGCGCAGAGGGCGTTGTTACCATCACGGATATGACCTCCAGCATCTTTACCGCCACCACCCGGGATTACGAGCGGTTCCCGGAGGGGCAGTCTTTTCTGGTAAAGACCGATTCGGAGGAATACCTGTGTGTCGCCCGGAATCCGGAGGACTTCGGCCTTTCCGCAGTGGTGAACAACGGGCAGCGCAGCGTCTGTCTGGAAATTCTGGACGAGGCCACCCCTGCGGGCAGCACCCGGGGCAAGGTCACGCTGGTGCTGGACAGCCGGGAGAATGTGATGCTGCTGCCGGATCGGGCGGTGTTCACCGTAGGCAGCCGCAGCTATGTGTACTATGAGGATGAAAGCGGCCTGAAGCTGGCGCGGGAGGTCCAATGCGGACTGGATAACGGCAGCTATGTGGAAATCACGGACGGTCTGGAGGTGGGCGACATTGTCATTCTCGGATAAAAAACGGCTGTGCCGTCTGCTGCTGCCCCTGCTGTGTCTGGCGCTGCTATGCTCCTGCACGGGGACAACCGTGGGGGAAGCGCCGGAGCTGCTGGAGCCAAAGGGCGTTTCCATGGATACGGTGCAGGTGGAAAAAGGCGCCATCTGCAACATTGATACCTATGAAGGTCTGGTACTGCCGCTGGTGCATGAACTGAGCTTCGCCGAGGGCGGCACGGTAACGGATGTGGCGGTGTGCGCGGGCAGCCACGTGAAGCAGGGCGACCTGCTGGCGCGGCTGGATGTGAGCTATGTGGAGAAGCAGCTGCAGAGCCAGAAGGACTATCTCAGTTATCTGGAAAAGACGGAGGCCATCACCGAGCGGGAGCTGGAGATCAAGATTTCGCTGGCAGAGCAGGAAAAGAGCGACCTTCGCAGCGCGGGCGCAGCCGCATCCGCCATCCAGAGCAAGGATGTGGAGATCCGCAGCCTGCAGAACACCCTGCAGGAGACGAAAAGCCTGTATGCGCTGGATCATGAAGCGCTGCTCATTACGGTGGAAACCATGGAGCAGCAGGTGGCAGACAGCTACCTGTATGCGCCCTGTGACGGGACTGTCGTGACCTGCAACGCCAAGGACGGCGGATATGCGCTGGAAAACATGAGCGTGATCTGGCTGGCGGAGGACAGCGAAATGCTGATCTCCACCGATTACATCAGCACGGCGGTACTCACCGCTGCCGATCGGATCTATGCCACGGTAGGCGGTCAGCAGGTGGAGATCGCCCACCAGAACATGGACCGGGCAGAGTATCTTTCCAAAAGCAGCAGCGGCAGCAAGGTGAGCAGCTCCTTTACGATTACGGACGCCAAGGGCAGCACGGTGGAAAACGGCATGAGCGCCGTGGTCTTTGTAATCAGCGATACGGTGGAGGATGCGCTGATCGTGCCCACCGCCGCCGTTCGTAATGACGGGAATACCTATTATGTATACGCCATCGTGGACGGAATGCAGGTACGCCGCAATATCCGCCGGGGCATCTGCAATGACGCGCTGGTTCAGATTCTGGAAGGCGTTGAGGAAGGAGATGTGGTGTATGCGGGTGCTTAAACGGCTGCTGCCCGGACTTCTGAGCCTTGTCCTGCTGTGCGGCTGCTCCGGACAGACGGAGTACGCTTCCGGTGAGGTGAAGATCCGGGACACCAGCACACTGGGAAAGAAAACCACCTACAATCTGGTGACGATCGAACCTACCGAAGTGGGACGCACGCTGGATCTGAGCGTTTCCCAGAGCTGGCAGTATACGAAGAGTGTGTCCTCCGGTTCCAGCCAGTACCGGCTGAAAGAGCTGCGGGTCTCCCGCAACCAGTATGTGGAGGCCGGTCAGGTCATCGCCGTGCTGCAGGGACTGGGTTCCCAGTCGGATGCGGAGCTGAAGGAACTGGAAATCGCCTCCTATCGCTCCGGCGTGACGGAAATGCTGGAATACTATAAGGCACAGGTGACGGCGGCGAAGGCACTGCCGCAGGAGACTGCCAGCCAGCAGAACACCCGCAGGCTGAAAATCGAATATGCGGAGCTGGAGCTGGAAAAGTATCAGCTGCAGTCGGATTATACGCTGAAAAACATGGAAGCCACTCTGACCGCGCTGCAGGAAGCGGCAGGCGAAAAGGAACTGGTGGCTCCCATCTCCGGAACGGTACACAGCATCTGCCGCTATGAGGAAGGGCAGATCATGGAGGCCAACACCTCCGTCTGCACCATCTACGGCGCGGAGGGAATGCGCTTCGTGGGACTCAGCTCCAGCGGCTGCTTCGTCTACGGCCGGGAAATGACCATCACACTGGGCCGCAGCAGCCGCAGCAAGACCTTTACCGCCCGGGTGGTCAGCTCGCCGGAGGTTTCGGCTCCCAGCTATAACAATACCATGATCATTCTGGAAATCGATGCCACGGACGATGAGCTGCCCGCCACCGACGGAAGCGCCACGGTCAGCTACACCGTGCTCAGCGATGTATTCGCCGTTCCCAAGAATGCACTGAAAAGTCAGGACGGCGTCAGCTATGTGGATATTCTGGAAGGCGATACGGTGTGCCGCCGCAGCGTGGTCAAGGGCCCGCAGGCGGGCAGCACCGTCAGTATCCTGCAGGGCGTAAAGCTGGGAGATCAGGTCGTTCTCAGCTCTTATAACAGCTGAAAGGAGGGCTGCGTGATGCTTCTTTTTGTCATACGGAAAATGCTGCATAAGAAGTGGCTGATGGCAGCACTGCTGATCGGCAATATTCTGCTCATCGCCATCGCAGCCGGAAGCCCCATGTATACCGATGCGGCGCTGCAGCGGATGCTGACCGAGACCATGTCGGACTATGTGGTGCAGAACGGGCGCTATCCCACCACGGCTTACCTGCTGGCCAACGTGTCCGCCAATTCCAAGCCGGAAAGCAGCGCACTGGCCGCCTTCCGCGCGGAGGATGCGCTGGCGGAGGCGCTGCCCGGTCAGTTGGGTCTGACCAGCAAATGGCTGGTGCGGAATATCTTCCTCACGGATGTGACCATCCGCCCCACGGAGGCCCGGAGCAACTTCAAGGATAAGACCGTCCGTCTGGGTTATCTGTCCGGAATGGAGGAGCATTCCGAAATTCTGGCCGGACGCTTCTATGAGGAGCGGGAGGACGGCGTGATCGAGGTGGTGGTGTCCCAGAAGGCACTGATCACCCAGAACCTGATGCTGGACGAGGTCTTTACCGTGGACGATGTGACGTGGCCGGACGGAGACCCGCTGCGGATCAAGGTGGTGGGCATCTTCGAGGCCTCCGATGCGGAGGATCACTACTGGTACAAGTCCCCCAGCAGCTATGATAACCAGCTGCTGATGTCCGAAGCGGATTTCAAGGCGCTGACCGGCGATATGAGCGGACTCAACTGCAAGGCTATGGGTCTGTGGTTCATCATCATGGACTACACGGATGTGTCCATTGACCAGGCGCAGGCGCTGGCCGATGCCTCCGCCGCTCTGCGTGAGCAGCACAAGGCCATCAGCAGCGTCAGCTACAATGATTATTTTGCGGATATTCTGGCGGAATATCTGGGCGCGGAGACCCGCATCACCGTGACCCTGCGGATCCTGCAGGTTCCCATCTATGCCCTGCTGGCGGCCTTCATCTTCATGGTGTCCGGCCAGATCCTCAGCATGGAGCAGAGCGAGATCAGCGTGCTGAAAAGCCGCGGCGCGGGCAAACAGCAGATTCTGGGCGTTTACCTGCTGCAGAGCGCCGTGGTGGCGGTGATCTCGCTGATCATCGGTCTGCCGCTGGCAGCGATGGTGTGCCAGATCTTAGGCTCGGCCAACGCATTTCTGGAATTTGTGTCCCGAAAGGCACTCAGCGTCCGATATACGGATACGGTGCTGCTTTACGCGCTGGCGGCTGCGCTGTGCAGCATGGCGGCCATGGTGCTGCCTGCGCTGCGTTATTCCCGACTGACCATCGTGGCCCAGAAGCAGAAGAAGCGCAAGCATACCCGCCCCTGGTTCCAGCGCTTTTTTGTGGATTTCCTGCTGCTGGCCGTCTCTCTTTACGGTCTGTATACCTTCAATGCTCAGAAAACCGAGCTGGCGCGGAAGGTGCTGGAGGGACAGGGACTTGACCCGGTGCTGTTTCTCGCTTCCTCTCTGTTCATCGTCAGTCTGGGTCTGATCGCCCAGCGCATCATCCCGGCGGTAAGCTGGCTGGTGTACAGCATTGGCAAAAAGCGCTGGTCTCCCTCCCTGTATGCCAGCTTCCTCTGGGTGCAGCGCACCCGCAGCAGTCAGGGTTATATCGTATCGTTCCTGGTCATTACGCTGGCGGTGGGCATCTTCAATGCCCGGACGGCGCGAACCGTGAATACCAATGAGGAAGAGCGGCTGGCCTATATGTCCGGCGCGGACATTGTGCTGCAGGAGCGGTGGGAGGATAACCGGGAGGAATCCGCAGGCCCCAACGCCAACCCGGCCTTCAAGCTGCGCTATACGGAACCGGATTACGGCAAGTTCCTGACGCTGGAGGGCGCGGAGACCGTGACCCGGGTGATCTACGATACGGAGGCCACCTGCACCACGGGACTGGAATCCAATGCGCTGGCGGACTGCCTGCTGATGGGCATTAACACCAAGGAATTCGGTGAGTGCGTGGATTTCAAGACAGAGCTGCTGCCCACCCACTGGTATGAGTATCTGAACGCACTGGCACAGGATCCCACGGCGGTGCTGGTTTCCTCCAACATGGAGACCCAGCTGAACTACAAGCTGGGCGACAGCATCACCTACCGCACCAGGGACGGATTCAGCTCCCAGGGCGTGATCTGCGGCTTTGTGGATTACTGGCCCGGCTACAACCCGGTGACTACCGTTCTGAACGGGGACGGTACCACCACCGAGCATCGGAACTATCTGGTGGTGGGTCACTTCGCCTATATGATGAACGCATGGGGCGCGGTGCCTTATCAGATCTGGATCGACGCCAAGGACAGTACCGATTTTATCTATGATTTTGTGGCACAGCAGGAGCTGAGCCTTGTGAAATTCACCGACCTGAGCGCGGAGCTGGTGGAGTTGAAAAACGACCCCATCTTCCAGGGCACCAACGGCATCCTGACTCTGTGCTTCGTGGTGGCGCTGGCGCTGTGCGCCGTAGGCTTCCTGATCTACTGGATTTTGTCCATCCGGGAACGCACGCTGCTGCTGGGCATCTTCCGTGCCATGGGTATGTCCATGAAGGAGATCATCGGTATGCTCTGCAACGAGCAGGTGTTTATCTCGCTGGTGTCCATCGGACTGGGCGTAGGCGCGGGCGTGCTGGTGAGCCGCCTGTATGTGCCGCTGGTGCAGATCGCCTATGCGTCCGCAGACACGGTGATCCCGCTGGAGATCGTGGCAGCGCAGAGCGATATGGCAAAGCTGCTGATCGTGGTAGCGGTGATGGTGGTGCTGTGCATGGCGGTGCTGGGTGTGCTGATTTCCCGGATCCGCATCTCGCAGGCGCTGAAGCTGGGCGAGGACTGAGGAGGAAGCAAAATGGAAAAAGAACAATACATCCTCACCGGGGATCATATCACAAAAACCTACGCCATGCCGGACGGGAGCAGCTTCGACGCGCTGCATGATGTGTCCGTGGCCATCCCTGCCGGAAAGCTGACCATTCTGAAGGGACGTTCCGGTTCCGGCAAGACCACGCTGATGAATATTCTCTGCGGTCTGGATCAGCCTACCGCAGGCAAGGTGCTGCTGGGCGACCGGGAGGTCACAGCCATGAACGACCGGGAGCGGACTGCAATGCGCCGCTCCGATATCGGCTTCATCTTCCAGAGCGTGGCCCTGATCCCCATTATGACCGCGGAGGAAAATGTGGAATATGCGCTCCGTCTGGCCGGGTGGAAGGGCGACCGGGCACAGCGGGTGAAGGAATGTCTGGAACTGGTGGGCCTCAGCAAGCGCATGAAGCATCTGCCCAGCGAAATGTCCGGCGGCGAGCAGCAGCGTGTGGCCATCGCCCGTGCCATTGCCCATCAGCCGCGGATGATGTTCGCCGATGAACCCACCGGTGAGCTGGATACCAACACCGCCCTGCAGGTGGTCAAGATTTTCAAGGAACTGAATCGGACGCAGGGAGTCTCCATTCTGATGACCACCCACGACAAGGGTTTCATGGAGATCGGCGACTGTGTTTATTCGCTGGAGAACGGGGTGATGAAGGATGCCTGATTCGGAATACATCATCGAATGCGACAATCTGGTCAAGATCTATAAGACCGATGAAACCGAGGTCATGGCGCTGCAGGGTCTGGACTGTAAGGTTCGCCCCGGCGAGCTGATGGCCATTATCGGCAACTCCGGCTCCGGCAAGAGCACCTTCCTCAACATGATCGGCGGACTGGACCGGCCCACGGCAGGGCGGCTCTATGTCAGCGGTCTGGACCTGTTCCGGCTGAATGACCGGGAACTGCGGGACTATAAGCGTACCAAGGTTGGCTTTGTGTGGCAGAATAATGCCCGCAACCTGATCCCGTACCTTCCTGCGTGGCAGAATGTGCAGGTTCCCATGCTGTTGACCCGGCGGAAGGATAAACAGAAGCGGGCAGATGAGCTGCTGGAGCTGGTTGGCATGGCGCACAAGCGCAACAGCCGCCTGAGTGAGCTCAGCGGCGGCGAGCAGCAGCGCATTGCCATTGCCATCGCACTGGCCAACAATCCGGATATCCTGCTGGCGGACGAGCCTACCGGCTCCGTTGACCCGCAGACCGCGGTGTACATCTTCGACACCTTCAAGCGGCTGAATAAGGAGCTGGGACTGACCATCGTGATCGTCACCCATGACCTGAGCGTGGCGGACAAGGTGGAGCGTGTGGTCTCCATCCGGGACGGTAAGATCAGCTCCGAGCGCATCATGAAAACCGACTATGCCGGTGCCATGGAGGGGCTGGCCACGCTGGACAGCGCCGGTCAGCAGCACTTCACCAGTCACGAGGAGTTTGCCATTCTGGACCGGAACGGCCGCGTGCAGATCCCGCAGGAATACCTGAGTGCCATGGGCATCGAGGGCAACCGGGTCAAGCTGGCGCTGGAGGAAGGCAAGGTCGTGGTGGAAGCACCGAAGGATTGAAAATAAAAAAACAGGGCGACTTCCCAAAAGCCGGGAAGCCGCCCTGTTTTATACGATGCTCAGAAGGCGCAGAGACTGAAAAAGGACAGCCTGCCGTCCTTTCGGAAATACTCCACGCCGCAGCGCTCTGCCAGCGCACGCACATCCACGCAGTAGGCGCTGAGACAGCTGTATCGCTGTTCCGGGAAGCGGCAGGGAAGTCCCAGCGCTTCGCCGCAGGGGTCGCACAGCAGGCAGCCGCTGGCACCTGCATATTGCCATCCGCCCGGCTGCGGGAAATCCGCCATCAGCCGCGCGGCCCATTCGTTGTGCTGCTTCCGGACGGCGCGGAGCCGTTCCCCGTTTCGCCAGTCCAGATCCCATACGCTGACCAGCATCAGCGCATGAGGACAGCGCAGCAGCCGCGCCCGCATACTGTCCACGCTGCCGCAGGAGGGAGGACAGGTATAGTTTTTGCCGTAATTGCCGCAGTAGTTCTCCTCGCAATCCTTCCGAAAGTCCGGATTGAAAACAAGCTCCTTCGTTTCCAGCATACAGGCGGAGGTAAAACCCAGCGAGAGCGCCGCGGCGGTCATTTCAGAATAATTCATATCATTTCGTATTGAAAAAGCTCCGCCAGGCTTCCGCCCGACGGAGCTTTTATCAGCTCTTACTTCTTGCCCTGAATGTACTCGTCGATGGCCTTGGCAGCGGTCTTGCCGGCGCCCATAGCCAGAATGACGGTGGCGGAACCGGTGACAGCGTCGCCGCCGGCGTACACGCGGTCGCGGGAGGTCAGGCCGTCCTCGTTGACCACGAGGCCGCCCTTGCGGTTGACTTCCAGACCGGCGGTGGTGGACTTGATCAGGGGGTTGGGGCTGGTGCCCAGAGCCATGATCACGCAATCCACATCAATGTCGAACTCGCTGCCGGGAACTTCGATGGGGCTGCGGCGGCCGGAAGCATCAGGCTCGCCCAGCTCCATGCGGATGCAGCGGATCTTGGCCACATCGTCGCCCTCGGTGAGGATTTCAACGGGGTTGCACAGGGTCTTGAATTCGATGCCCTCTTCCTGAGCGTGCTCCACTTCCTCGTGACGGGCGGGCAGCTCTTCCATGCCGCGGCGGTAAACCACGTAGACCTCGGCGCCCAGACGCTTGGCGCAGCGGGCAGCATCCATAGCCACGTTGCCGCCGCCAACCACGGCCACCTTCTTGGGATGGGGGATGGGGGTGTCGGAATCTTCCTTGTAGGCCTTCATCAGGTTGATACGGGTCAGGAACTCGTTGGCGGAGTAAACGCCGCGGGAGTTGACGCCGGGGATGTTCATGAACATGGGCAGACCGGCGCCGGAGCCGATGAATACGGCTTCGTAGCCTTCTTCTTCCAGCAGATCGTCCACGGACAGGGTGCGGCCGATGACCACGTTGGTGCAGACATTGACGCCCAGAGCCTTCAGACCGTCAACTTCCTTCTGCACGATGCTCTTGGGCAGACGGAACTCGGGGATGCCGTAAACCAGCACGCCGCCGGCCAGATGCAGAGCTTCGTAAACGGTGACGTCGTAACCCTTGCGGGCCAGGTCGCCGGCGCAGGTCAGACCGCTGGGGCCGGAACCTACAACAGCAACGCGATGGCCGTTGGAGGCAGGCTTCTCGGCGGAAGCGGCGGCATGGCTGTTATGCCAGTCGGCCACGAAACGCTCCAGACGGCCGATGCCCACAGGCTCGCCCTTTACGCCGCGGGTGCAGTACTTCTCGCACTGGTTCTCCTGGGGGCAGACACGGCCGCAGACGGCAGGCAGTGCGCTGGTCTGGGAGATGATCTGATAAGCGCCTTCATAGTCCTTCTCGGCGATCTTGGCGATGAACTCGGGAATGTGAACCATGACGGGGCAGCCCTTCATGCAGGGCTTGGTCTTGCACTGGAGGCAGCGGGCAGCTTCATCCAGTGCCTGTTCTTCGGTGTAGCCCAGCGCGACTTCCTGGAAGTTGCGGTTGCGGACGTTGGGGTCCTGAGAGGGCATGGGGTTCTTCTTGAGAGACATATTAGGCATAATTATTCTGCCTCCTTCTTGAACAGGTTGCAGGTTTCTTCATACTTGTGCTTCTCGAACTCGCTGAAGGTGCGGCTGCGCTTCACAGCCAGATCCCAGTCCACCTGATGTCCGTCAAAGTCGGGGCCGTCCACGCAGGCAAACTTGGTTTCGCCGCCGACGCTGATACGGCAGCCGCCGCACATGCCGGTTCCGTCGATCATGATGGGGGACATGGAAACCATGGTCTTGATGCCGTAAGGCTGGGTGGTCTTGCAGACGAACTTCATCATGGGCATGGGACCCACGGCGAATACTTCGTCGTACTGGTTGCCTTCCTTGATCAGATCCTCCAGAGCGGCAGTAACCAGACCGTGGATGCCGTAGCTGCCGTCATCAGTGCAGACCTTCAGCACATCGGAAGCGGCCTTGAACTCGTCCTCCAGAATGACCAGATCCTTATTTTTGAAACCGACAACGCCGTGTACCTCGGCACCGGCATCGTGGTAAGCCTTCAGAACGGGGTAAGCAATGGCGCAGCCCACGCCGCCGCCGACCACGCAGACCTTCTTCTTGCCTTCGGTCTCGGTAGCCTTGCCGAGGGGACCCACGAAGTCATGCAGGTATTCGCCCTGCTTCAGGTGGTTCAGCTTTTCGGTGGTGGAGCCGACGATCTGCACGATGATGGTGACAGTGCCGGTTTCCTTGTTGGAATCATGGATGGTGATGGGAACACGCTCACCGTTCTCATCCACGCGCAGGATGATGAACTGGCCGGGCTTGGCTTTCTTCGCCACCAGAGGCGCTTCGATCTCGAAGAGCGTCACCGTGGGACGGAGAGACTCCTTCCGAACAATACGGTACATAATTTGCTTCCTTTCTGAATCGGTATATGATACATAATGGTTTAGCTCATGGTCAGCTTATTTTAAAGCCAATCTATTTTATAGAATCCGTGCCCGTTAGTCAACTACACTTTTTCCAATTTTTCGACAGAATATCCGGTAAAACAGGGAGGAAGTGCCAAAGGACGCATCCCGAGGCGCGGCGTTGACACCATTATGGAGTTATGCTATCATGCAGTCAGATTCACATATTATTAACATGGCATCTAAATAA
>DCGQ01000004.1:111204-111781 GCA_002314635.1 Clostridiales bacterium UBA1774 | reverse complement strand
GGGTTGATGCCCTTGAAGGGTTCCTTGCCGGTCAGCTTCTTGACCTCGTCCTGTACGGCGGGGATACGGGTGGAACCGCCCACCAGCAGAACCTTGTTCAGCTGGGAAGCATTGAGACCGGCATCGCTGAGAGCCTGCTTCACGGGACCGGTGGTGCGCTGAACCAGATTGGCAGTCAGCTCATTGAACTTGGCGCGGCTCAGGGTCAGATCCAGATGCTTGGGGCCGGTAGCGTCGGCCGTGATATAGGGCAGGTTGATGTTGCTGGTGGTCACGCCGCTCAGCTCGATCTTGGCCTTCTCAGCAGCCTCGCGCAGACGCTGCATGGCAACGCGGTCACCGCTCAGATCAATGCCGTTCTCCCGCTTGAACTCGGAAACCATATAGTTCATGATGGCTTCGTCGAAGTCGTCGCCGCCCAGATGAGTATCACCGGCGGTAGCCAGAACCTCGATAACGCCGTCGCCGATGTCCAGAATAGATACGTCGAAGGTACCGCCGCCCAGGTCATAGACCATGATCTTCTGCTCGTTTTCCTTGTCCAGACCGTAGGCCAGAGCAGCTGCGGTAGGCTCGT
>DCGQ01000004.1:110940-111083 GCA_002314635.1 Clostridiales bacterium UBA1774 | reverse complement strand
CTCGGTGACGGTGCCGCCCAGATAGCTCTCGGCGTCGGCCTTCAGCTTGCTCAGCACCATGGCGCTGATCTCGGGAGGCGTCATGTTCTTGCCGTCGATTGTGACCTTGTAGTTGGAACCCATGTGACGCTTGATGGAGCTGA
>DCGQ01000004.1:110231-110770 GCA_002314635.1 Clostridiales bacterium UBA1774 | reverse complement strand
GATACCGATAATCTTACCCATAATATTTTATCCTCCTATTTTATAACAGGTACATGGTTTCTCGAACCACGACCGAATATTCCTTGTCTTTTATTTTCAGTTCGCCACTTTGACCATGGCAAATCGAATGACCTTGTCGTTCAGCTTGAAGCCCTTCTGGAAAACCTCCGCGACCACGTTCTCACCGAAGCTCTCATCCTCAATGTGCATCACGGCGTTGTGCTCCGCCGGGTCAAAAGGCTGGCCTTCCGATTCAATGGGGGTTACGCCCAGTTTCTCGAAAATGTCCATCAGCTGGGTCATGGTCATTTCCACGCCCTTCCGGAATGCGGCATCGGCACATTCGGCTTTCAGCGCCCGCTCCAGATTGTCGTAAACCGGCAGCAGCTTCAGAACGGTGTCCGCCTTGGCGTCGCTGTAGATGGTTTCCTTTTCCTTCTGACTGCGGCGGCGGAAATTGTCATATTCGGCAGCCAGACGCAGGTACTTGTCCTTCTCGGCGGCCAGCTCTGCAGCATGGGCGGCCTTTTCTTCTTCCA
>DCGQ01000004.1:109228-110204 GCA_002314635.1 Clostridiales bacterium UBA1774 | reverse complement strand
CTTCTTTTTCAGCTCCGCGTCCTTTTTCTGACCGAAGCGTTTTTTCTTTTCCGGTTCCTCGGCAGCTTCCTCTGTCTGGGCGACCTCCGGCTCAGCCGGGGCTTCGGCAACCGTTTCCGGCTCTTCGCTCTCCTGCGCCGGTGTGTTTATCTTTTCGTCTTCCAACACGATCGTCTCCCTTCTCTTATCCGCGGCCGTCGCTCAGCTGCGGCGGTGGCGGCGGTGTACCCGTATCCAGTGCGGCCTTGCTCATGCCCCGGGCCACACAGCGGAGATACGCGGCCACTCTGGCATAGTCCATGCGGGTGGGGCCCACCACACCGATGACCCCGCGCATATTGTTGCCCATGTCGTAGGACGCCAGCACAACGCCGCTGTCCTTCAATTCGCTGGCCACATTCTCCGGCCCGATGAGAATCCGTACATCCTCGTCATCCTCCGGCAGATCCTCCAGCATATTTTCCTCAGAAAGGTAATCCATCAGCTTCTGCGCCTTGTCCACATCCCGGTATTCCGGCAGGCTCAGGATGTTGGATGCGCCGGTGAGGATGGGCCGTCTGGCGGATTTGGGGGTAATGGCCTGAATCAGGAAGGATGCAATGGCCTCCACCGTTCCGCTGTCGTCGCCCAGATTGCGGGCGGCTGTCTGCACCAGCTCCGGCGTGATCTCCTCCGCGGAGATACCGGTGAACCCGGCGTTGAACATGGTGGCAAGCTTGCGAACCTGCGTTTCGCTCAGACCCTCCGGAAACCGCATGACCCGGTTCACCGCACTGTCATCCTCCAGCAGCACCACCGCGATCAGCGTGTTATCATCCACCCGGATCAGGTCGATCCTTCTGGCGGTGTGGCTCTGCCGGGGTGCTGAGGCTGCGTATACCGGATAACTGGTCATTTCACTGACCAGCTTTCCCGCATCGGCCAGAAGCTCGTCAAAGCGGGACATCTTCTGCTTCAGCGCGTCATTGATGCGCTG
>DCGQ01000004.1:41298-109093 GCA_002314635.1 Clostridiales bacterium UBA1774 | reverse complement strand
CCGCCATTTCGTTGCGGATGGTGGCGCTGCTGATATTCAATCCGCAGCCTTCCACGATCGCTTTGGAGCCAACCGGTTCCGCTGTGGAAACATAGCTTTCCACGATGGTTTTGAGGATCAGCCGTTTGCGCTGTGTCAGCTCCATGCCCGCCGCTTCCTTTCTAAGCTTTAGCACTCCTTTGCCCTGAGTGCTAATGACAATATAATACGCCGCAAACCCCTTGTCAAGTGCCTTTTGAAAACAATTTGTGAACGATTCTCCCAAAGATACGCCTGCAAATTCCTGCTTTTTATTGGAAAAACCGATTGCAATTCCCCACAGCCCGCAGTATAATATCACGGTTTTTTGAAAAGCTTCAAAAGAAAGGCTGGACCTTATGGATATTCGCAACATTGCTATTATTGCCCATGTTGACCACGGTAAGACCACGCTGGTAAATGAAATGCTGGCACAGGGCGGCGTATTCCGGGATAATCAGGTCGTTGAGGATCGTGTTATGGACTCCGGTGATCTGGAACGGGAACGCGGCATTACCATTCTCTCCAAAAATACTGCCATTCATTATAAGGATACCAAGATCAATATCGTTGATACGCCGGGTCACGCCGATTTCGGCGGCGAGGTGGAGCGTGTGCTGAAGATGGTCAACGGCGTCATCCTGCTGGTGGATGCTGCCGAAGGTCCCATGCCGCAGACCCGCTTCGTCCTGTCCCGCGCACTGGAGCTGGGCCATCGGGTCATCGTGGTTGTGAACAAGATCGACCGTCCGGATGCCCGCATCCACGAGGTCATTGACGAGGTTCTGGAGCTGCTGCTGGAGCTGAATGCCACAGACGAGCAGCTGGATTCTCCCATGCTGTTCTGCTCCGCCCGCGCCGGTACCGCTTCCATCTCTCCCGAGAAGGAAGGCACCGACCTGCGTCCCCTGTTCGATACCATTCTGGAGTACATTCCCGCTCCCGAACGGGATGAGAACGCACCGCTGCAGATGCTGGTTTCCTCTCTGGACTACAACGAGTATGTGGGCCGCATCGCCGTGGGCCGCATCCAGCGCGGCGTGATCAAGCAGAATCAGGATATCGCCGTCTGCAATGCGCTGAATCCGGATATGCACCAGCGGGCCAAAGCGGTTTCCCTCTATGTGTTTGACGGTCTGAACCGTCAGCCGGTAGCGGAGGTGGGTGCAGGCAACATCATCGCCCTCAGCGGTATCGGTGATGTGACCATCGGCGACACCATCTGCGCTCCCGACTGTCAGGAGCCGCTGCCCTTTGTGCAGATCTCCGCACCCACCATGGAGATGACCTTCTCCGTCAATGACAGTCCCTTTGCCGGAACCGAGGGCAAGTTCGTCACCTCCCGTGCGCTGCGTGACCGTCTCTTCAAGGAAACCCTGAAGGACGTGAGCCTGCGCGTCACCGAGACCGATTCCACCGACAGCTTCAATGTGGCAGGCCGCGGCGAAATGCATCTGAGCATCCTGATCGAGACCATGCGCCGCGAAGGCTTTGAGTTCCAGGTGAGCCCCCCGCGTGTGCTGACCCGGGAGGAGAACGGCGTGACCATGGAGCCCATGGAGCAGGTCGTGATCGACGCACCGGACGAATATGTGGGTTCCGTCATTGAAAAGCTGGCTCAGCGCAAGGGCGACCTGCAGGAGATGGTACCCACCGGCAAGCGCACCAAGCTGACCTTTATCGTTCCCAGCCGGGGACTGTTCGGTTATCGCAACGAGTTCCTCACCGATACCCGCGGCGAGGGCATTATGGCCTCCATCTTCGATTCCTATGCGCCTATGAAGGGTGAAGTCAAGCGCCGCAGCACCGGCTCTCTGATCGCCTTTGAAACCGGCGAAGCCGTGGCCTACGGCATTTTCAACACGCAGGATCGGGGCACCATGTTCATCGCTCCCGGTGTGAAGGTTTACGGCGGCATGGTAGTGGGTTCCTGCCCCAAGCAGGAGGACATTGTGATCAATGTCTGCCGCAAGAAGCAGATGACCAATATGCGTGCTTCCGGCTCTGACGAAGCGCTGCGTCTGGTTCCCCCCAGAATCATGAGTCTGGAACAGTGCATGGAGTTTCTGGCTGATGATGAGCTGCTGGAGGTCACGCCCAAGTCTCTGCGTCTGCGGAAGCGCGTGCTGGATCACGAGCGCCGCGCCAAGACCATGTTCCGTGCCAAGCAGAAGTAAGATAACGATAAAAACAGCAGAGTCCGGAAATTCCGGGCTCTGCTTTCTAATGGAATCCGGTCGCTCTATTCCAGCCTGCTGCTCATGTCCCGATTGCATTTTCGGAACCGCACGCCGGAGACGATACCTGCTGCGGCAAAGGACGTAACGATGGAGGAACCGCCGTAGCTGAAAAAGGGAAGGGTGACGCCGATCACCGGGGTCAGTCCCACGCACATGCCGATGTTTTCAAAAACCTGAAAGGTTAGCATACCGGCCAGACCGGCGCACAGCAGCAGATCCCGCTGATTGCCGGAGCGCATTCCGATGACGATGATCCGCAGGATGATGGCTGTCAGCAGCAGGACAATGATGCCGCAGCCGATCAGACCCAGTTCTTCACCGGCAACGGAGAAGATGAAGTCGGTGTGCTTGAAGGGCAGCAGGTCGGATTGGGAGCGGGTGCCCTGCCCCAGACCCTGACCGCTGATGCCGCCGGAGGCCAGCGCGATTTTGCTCTGACGGGCCTGCCATGTGATGCCCAGTCCGTCCGGATCCACCTGATCCGGGTAATAGGTGGCAAGAATCCGGTTCCGCTGGTAATCGCTGAGCAGCTTATTCCAGAGTATGGGCGCTGCCGCCGCAGCTGCGGCTGCTGCGGCAAGGAACCAGAGAATGTGCAGTCCGGCTGCAAAGCACATGGCAATGAGGATGAACAGAAATACCAGAGCGCTGCCCATATCGGCGGAGATCAGCACGATCAGGCCGAAGATCAGCAGGAAATGCACCACGATCTGCAGAACGGAAACCACGCTGCTGAGTCCCTTTCGGGACTGACTGAGGCGGGCCATCTGCCGGGCCAGCAGAATGCTGAAGGTGATTTTCAAAAGCTCCGAGGGTTGGATGCCGATGCCGCCGAAGCGGAGCCAGCTTCGGTTTCCGGTCTCCCCTTCCACGCCCCATAGCTTCAGTGCAGCCAGCAGACCGAGATTAAACAGCACCAGCAGATACCACCGGTCCCCCAGCAGGTCAATGTCCAGCAGCGTGAAGAGCAGATAGAGGAAAAGTCCCAACGCAATGGCCGCGATCTGCACCAGCACATATCGGTTCGTTTCATAGGAACGGGAGGCGCTGGATATGAGAACCACGCCAAAGACCGAAGCTGCCAGACACAGGATCAGCAGCAGCGTGTCTGCACGGCGGAAATAACTGCGGAAGAAACGCAGAACACGGGTCATGACTCTGCCCTCCTTTATCGGAATGTGACATTTTTGCCTGGATGAATAGTATATCATTTTCTTTTGCCGGTGGCAAGTTCCGGTTTGCACGGCGGAAAAGGTTGAAAAAAATGGTGTACTGTGCTATATTAACTTGATTTTATATGTTTATTCGGAAAGGAGGCGGAACCGTGATCGTTGTGACCCATAGCGAAGCGGAAACGGAAGCGCTGGGGCAGCGGCTGGCTCAGTGCCTGCACGCCGGTACCGTCGTAGCGCTGTTCGGTGATCTGGGCGCGGGGAAAACCGCCTTTACCCGGGGTCTTGCCCGGGGACTGCAGGTGGAGGAACCGGTATCCAGTCCCACCTTCACCATCGTAAACGAGTATCCGGGCCATCCGGCCCTGTTTCATTTTGACCTTTACCGGCTGAAAAATGCAGAAGAACTGTATGACATCGGCTGGGAGGATTACCTGAACCGGGACGGCATCTGCGTTACGGAATGGAGCGAAAATGCCCGGGAGGCGCTGCCGGAGGACGCGGTGCGGGTCAGCATCACCCGTGTGGACGATCAGACCCGGCAGATCGAAGTGGAGGGGATGCTGTGAAAATTCTGGCTTTGGAATCCTCCGCCGTTGCCGCTTCCGCCGCTTTGATGACGGACGGGGCCTGTACCGGCCTGAACCTGCTGAACTGCGGACTGACCCACTCGGAAACGCTGCTGCCCATGGCGGAGAATCTGCTGAAGGGCTGCGGTCTCACCATGTCGGATATTGACCTGATCGCTGTCGCCCGTGGCCCCGGTTCCTTTACCGGTGTGCGCATCGGCGTAGCCACCGCCAAGGGTCTGAGCTGGGGCGCGGACAAGCCCTGCTGCGGCGTTTCCACGCTGGAGGCCATGGCGTGGCAGGGAGCGCATCTCAGCGGAAGGTTGCTGTGCTGCTGCATGAATGCCCGCCGGAATCAGGTTTACAATGCCCTGTTCCGGGCGGAGGGGGAAAGCCTGCAGCGTGTCAGCGAGGACCGGGCGCTGTCCCTTGCGGAGCTGCTGCCGGAGCTGAGAGAAGCGCCGGTACTGATCGGAGACGGGAGCGCCATCACCGCCGAAGCAATGTCCGCTGCGGGAATGCCCTTTACCATGGCGCCGGAGCCGATCCGGATTCAGAGTGCGTGGGGCGTTGCACTGGCGGCCAGCCATGCGCCCCGGGAGAGCTGGGGCGAACCGGAGCCTGTCTATCTGCGGCAGAGCCAGGCAGAGCGGGACAGAGAAAAAAGGCTCAAAAACGAACAGAATCTATCAGAATGAAATGATTATCAATAAAGGAGCAAGAATAAAATGGGAACTCTTCATGTACTGAATCATCCTCTTATTCAGCATAAGCTGAGCATTCTGCGGGATAAGAATACCAGCGTCAAGGAATTTCGTGAGCTGATCAGCGAGATCGCCAGTCTGATGTGCTTTGAAGCCACCCGGGATATGCCCACGGAGGAAGTGGAGATCGAGACCCCGGTCGCCAAGGCCAAGGTGCGCCGCCTTGCCGGCAAGAAGATGGCCATCGTGCCCATTCTCCGCGCCGGTCTGGGCATGGTGGACGGCATTGTGCAGCTGGTTCCCGGCTGCAAGGTGGGTCACATCGGCCTGTACCGTGATCCGGAAACGCTGGAACCGGTGGAATACTACTGCAAGCTTCCCAACGACATTGCAGATCGTGAAATTCTGGTTCTGGATCCCATGCTGGCCACCGGCGGCAGCGCCAGCGCAGCCATCAGCTTCATCAAGCAGCATGGCGGCAAGCACATTCGCCTGATGTGCGTCATCGGCGCACCCAACGGCGCAGACAAGGTGCTTGCAGATCATCCGGATGTGGATGTGTATGTGGCGGCCATGGACAGCCATCTGAACGAGCATGGCTACATCGTACCCGGTCTGGGCGATGCGGGCGACCGCATCTTCGGCACGAAGTAAAGCCTTGGTCGATATCGCAGTCAAAGGCGTCTGGAAGGCCTTTGAACAGGACAGGTATGTCCTCAAAGACCTGAGTCTGGAGGTCTATGAGGGCGAGCGGGTGGGAATGCTGGGCCGCAACGGCGCAGGAAAGTCTACCCTTTTTAAGATCATCACCGGCGAACTGGAAGCGGACAGAGGCGAAGTGGTGCTGGGAACCGGGCGGCGCGTGGGTGTGATGACCCAGATCCCCGTCTATCCTCCCGACTATAGCACCGAGGATGTGCTGAAAACCGCCCATGCCCGGCTGGACCGGATGCAGGAAAAGCTGACGGAGCTGCAGCAGCGCATGGCCCGGGGCGAGCAGATCGACGAGAAAGCCTATGACCGGCTGCAAAGCACCTTTGAAAGTGCCGGAGGATATGAGACGGATGTGGTACGCAGCAAGGTCTGCGCCGGTCTGGATATCCCGGCGGAACTGCGCTCCCGCCCCTTCCGGATGCTGTCCGGCGGGGAAAAGACCCGGGTCAATCTGGCGCGGCTGATTCTGGAGGAGACGGATATCCTGCTGCTGGACGAACCCACCAACCATCTGGATCTGCACGCCACCGAATGGCTGGAGGATTACCTGCTTCATTTTAAAGGCACGGTTCTGACCATCTCCCATGACCGGTATTTTCTGGATCGTGCGGTACAGAGGATTGTGGAGCTGACCGACGGGCACTGTGAGTTCTACTCCGGCAACTACAGCTTCTTCGTGACGGAGAAGCAGCGCCGCTACGACGAGGCGCAGAAGCAGTATGAAAAGAACCAGAAGCAGATTGCCCAGCTCCAGAAGGCAGCGGACGATTTGCATCTCTGGGCATTTATGGGCAATGACAAGCTGCACAAACGGGCCTTTTCCATGGAAAAGCGCATCGAGCGGCTGCAGTCAGCGGAAAAGCCCACGGTGGAGAAGCGGCTGAAGGCCCGCTTCGGAGAAACCACCTTCCGGGGGGATGACGCACTGGTCATTCACGGCATGGACAAGGCCTTCGGCGAAAAAAAGCTGTTCCGGGATGTGGAGATGCAGGTCACTGGCGGCGAGCGAATCGCCCTGATCGGCGACAACGGTGCCGGAAAAAGTACCCTGCTGTCCATTCTGATGGGAAAGCAGAACCCGGACAGAGGCGTCTGCCACTTCGGCCCGGCGGTGAAGTCCGCCATGCTGGAGCAGCAGGTGCATTTTGAGGATATGTCCCGCACGCTGGTGGACACCATGCTTTACGAGGGCGGGTGTACGCCGCAGGAGGCGCGGGATCGGCTGGGTGCCTTCGGCTTCCGGGGGGAGGACGCATTCAAATACGTGTCCGATCTCAGCGGCGGCGAGCTGAGCCGCCTCAGGCTGTGCATTCTGATGAAGGATGATGTGAACTTCCTGATTCTGGACGAACCCACCAACCATCTGGACATCCTGTCCCGGGAATGGATGGAGGACGCGCTGACGGATTACGGGGAGGCGCTGCTGTTCGTCAGCCATGACCGGTACTTCATTGCCAAATTCGCCACCCGCATCTGGGAGCTGGAGAACGGCACGATCACCGACTGGAAGTGTCCCTTTGAGGAATACCGGGCCCGCAAGGAACGGCAGCAGCAGGTGCTGCTGGCAAAGCAGGCGGAGGAAAAGAAGCAGCTCAAGAAGGAACAGCCGAAAAAAGAGAAATCCGGCAACGCGGCCCGGAATGCCCAGCGAAAGCTGAATGTGCTGGAGCGGGAGATCGCCGCGTTGGAGGCAAAGCAGAAGGAACTGGAGGACGCTATTCAGCTGAACGGCGCCGATTACCAGAAGCTGAACGAGCTGTTTGAGGAGCAGACCGCTCTGAACGGGCAGATCGAAGCGAAATACGAGGAGTGGACCGCCCTGAGCGAGGAACTGGATGCCAATGGAAACTGAAATGCGGCTCAGACTGCAGGCCATCGAAAAGAAATTCGGGCAGCTGCAGGAACGGATGGGCGACCCCGCCTCCTATGGAGATGCGGAGCTGCTGAAAAAACTGAACCGGGAGCAGAAGGAAATCCAACCGGTGGCGGAAAAGTTCCGGGAGCTGCTGAAACGGGAACAGGAGCAGCGGGACGTGGAAGCGCTTCTCGCCGGGGAGACCGACAGCGCCATGCGGAGCCTGATGAAGGAAGAACTGGACGCGGGTCGGGAGGCTCTTGCCGCGCTGGAGGCGGAGCTGAAGATCCTGCTTCTGCCCCACGACCCGGATGATGACCGCAGCGTCATCATGGAGATCCGTGCCGGTGCCGGCGGCGACGAGGCGGCGCTTTTTGCCCATTCCCTGTACCGGATGTACAGTATGTACGGCGAAAAACAGGGCTGGCAGATCGAGCTGAGCAATTTGAACGAGACGGAGCTGGGCGGCGTAAAGGAAATCAGCTTTCTGGTGGAGGGCGAGGGCGCCTATGCCCGCCTGAAATTCGAAAGCGGCGTGCATCGGGTGCAGCGGGTTCCGGAAACCGAAAGTCAGGGTCGGATTCAGACCTCCACGGTGACGGTGGCCGTGCTGCCGGAGCTGGAGGAAGTGGATTTCCGGCTGGATCCCAATGATCTCCGGATCGATGTGTTCCGTTCCTCCGGTGCAGGCGGCCAGAAGGTCAATAAAACATCTTCTGCCATCCGGGTCACCCACATCCCCACCGGCATGGTGGTGGAATGTCAGGACGAACGGAGCCAGTACAAGAACAAGGACCGGGCGCTGAGCATCCTGCGAAGCAAGCTCTATGAACAGAAGAAGGAAAAGCAGAATGCACAGGTCGCCGCGGAGCGAAGAAGTCAGGTAGGCACCGGAATGCGAAATGAGCGCATCCGTACCTATAATTTTCCGCAGGGCCGGGTGACGGATCACCGCATCGGCCTGACCCTGTATAAAATCGACAGCGTGATGAACGGTGAGCTGGACGAGTTTGTGAACGCCCTGCGTGCCGCAGATCAGGCGGAAAGGCTGCAGGCGGAAGGATGAATACAAGGCTGCTTGGCCCCGGCGACGCAGCGGCGGCGGCAGAAATACTGAAAAGCGGCGGTCTGGTGGCGATCCCCACGGAAACGGTGTACGGGCTCGGCGCAGACGGTCTGAATACGGAGGCAGTGCGGCACATCTTCGAAGTGAAGGGCCGCCCGCAGGATAACCCGCTGATCCTCCATGTGGCGGACGCGCAGGCTTTGGAACGCTGGTGCCGGGATATTCCGGAGACGGCGTGGGAGCTGACCCGGCGTTTCTGGCCCGGACCGCTGACCCTGATTCTGTATCGGAAACCCTGTGTTCCGCTGCAGGTGACGGCGGGACTGGAGACGGTAGCCATGCGCTGCCCGGATCATCCGCTGACCCGGCAGGTGCTGCAGATGGCAGGTGTTCCGGTGGCAGCACCCTCGGCAAACCTGTCCGGCAAACCCAGTACCACCACGGCGCAGCACTGCATCCATGACCTATGGAGTAAGGTGGATGCGATTCTGGACGGTGGACCCTGTCGGGTGGGCGTGGAGTCCACCATTCTGGATCTGACCGTCACACCGGCACGGGTGCTTCGTCCCGGCGGCGTGACGCTGGAGCAGCTGCGTGAGGTGCTGCCGGACACGGAACTGGATCCGGGTCTGGTAAAGCCGGGAGAAACCCCAAAAGCGCCGGGAATGAAATACCGCCACTATTCCCCGCAGGCGGAGGTACGGCTGCTGCGGGGCAGCAGCGCGCAGTTTGCGGACTATGTCCGTGCGCTGCCGGACGAAGGGACGGCGGTATTGTGCTTCTCCGGGGAGGAGGAAAACTTCCCGGGAAAGCGGGTCCTGTGCTATGGCAGCGAAGCAAGGCCGGAAACCCTGTCCGCAGGGGTCTTTGACTGTCTGCGGGAGCTGGATACCCCGGCGGTGCAGCTGATCTGCGCCCACTGCCCTTCGGAGGCGGGCGTCGGCTATGCGGTGGTGAACCGTCTGAAAAAGGCGGCAGGAGGGAAACTGATATGTTTATAATCGGCATTACCGGCGGCACCGGTTCCGGAAAGACCACTGCGCTGGAGGCCGTCAAGGCTCTGGGCGGCAGGGTGATCGACTGTGATGCCGTGTACCATGACCTGCTGGAGACGGATCGGGCCATGCTGGCGGAGATCGATGCCGCCTTTCCCGGTGTGGTGGAGGATGGGAAGCTGCAGCGGAAAAAGCTGGGTGCCGTGGTTTTCGCGGATGCGGCGAAGCTGGAAACGCTGAATCGCATTACCCACAGCCATGTGGATCGGGCCGTGGAGGAACTGCTGCGTCAGGGCCGGGAGGCCGGAGTGCCTCTAATGGCCATTGACGCGATTGCCCTGATTGAAAGCGGTCTGGGCCGCCGCTGCAAAGCCACCGTTGCGATCACCGCGCCGGAGGATGTGCGGGTAATGCGGCTGATGGCCCGGGAGGGCATCAGCGAGGAATATGCCCGTTCCCGCATCCGTGCGCAGAAAAGCGATGACTGGTTCCGTCAGAACTGCACGCTCACCCTATGCAATGACGGGGAGCGGGCAGCATTTGAAGAGAAATGTCGGCAGCAGTTTGCTGCCATGATGGAGGAAGAAGGCAAAAACATGGGTCAGGAAGTTCTGGAGCGGCTGGAATCCGGTGTTCGCTCCTACAGTCGTGCGTTCCCGGTGGAATTTACCCGGGCGAAGATGTCCAAAATGTTCACGCCCGACGGGAAGGCGTATCTGGATTTCTTCAACGGTGCCGGCGCACTGAATTACGGTCACAACAACGAATACATCAAGGAGAAAATCCTTGCTTATCTGATGGATGACGGCATTACCCACGCGCTGGATATGTTCACCGGCGCAAAGGCCGCGTTCTTCAACGCCTTTGACGAGAAGATCCTGCAGCCCCGGGGACTGCAGTACCGGATTATGAGCTGCGGCCCCACCGGCACCAATGCGGTGGAAGCGGCTTTGAAGCTGGCCCGCAAGGTGACGGGACGCACCGGGGTATTTGCCCTGACCGGTTCCTTCCACGGCATGACGCTGGGTTCTCTGTCGGTCACCTCCGGCGTGGATCACCGGGAGGGCGCTCATGTGCCGCTGCCCTTCACCACTTTCATTCCCCATCCCAATGCGGTAAGCTTCGACACCATTGAATACTACCGCTGGATGATGACGGATAACTATTCCGGCGTGGAAAAGCCTGCCGCCATCATCATCGAAACCACGCAGGCCGAGGGCGGCGTGCACGTAGCACCTACCGAATGGCTCAAGCGGCTGCGTCAGCTCTGCGATGAGCAGGGCGTGCTGCTGATCGTGGACGATATTCAGGTGGGCTGCGGCCGCACCGGCCCCTTCCTCAGCTTTGAGCGGGCGGGCATCACCCCGGATCTGGTGGTGCTGAGCAAGTCCATTTCCGGTTACGGTCTGCCCATGTCCCTGCTTCTGATCCGACCCGAGCTGGATCAGTTCTATCCGGCGGAGCATAACGGCACCTTCCGCGGCAATCAGCTGGCCTTCGTGGGTGCAAAGGCCGCACTGGAGTACCGGGAGATGGTGGATCTGGAGGCACAGGTGAAGGCCAAGGAGAAGCTTGTCTCCGACTTTGTGGAGCAGAAGCTGCTGCCCATGGACAGTCGGCTGACCCATCGGGGCATCGGTCTGATTCAGGGTGTGGACTTTGAAGCCATCGGCGATGTGAGCGGACTGGTGGCGAAGGAATGCTTCCGCCGCGGTCTGGTGATCGAGCGTGCCGGACGGAATGACTGCGTACTGAAAATCATGCCCGCCCTCACCATTCAGGAGGACGAGCTGGCAGAGGGTCTGAGTATCATTGAAGAAAGCATGAAAACGGTTTTGGGAGGATTATCATGACCAGAGACGAGCTTTTTTTCAAGCAGAAGAACATTCTGGAAACCGCAGACGAGCAGCTGCTCGGCAGGATTCAGGATTTTGCCGAGGGTTATAAGACCTATCTGGACAAGTCCCGCACCGAGCGTCTGGCTGTCCGGGAGGCCGTAAAGCTGGCGGAGGCCAAAGGCTTCCGTCCCTGGGAACCGGGCAAAACCCATGTTCCCGGCGAAAAGCTGTACTTTGTGAACCGGGAAAAAGGTTTGACCCTTGCCGTCATCGGCAAAAAGGGTCTGGGCGAGGGTGCCAACATCGCCGCCGCCCATGTGGACAATCCCCGGCTGGATCTGAAACCCTATCCGCTGTATGAATCCGATGAGCTGGCCTTCTTCAAGACCCATTACTACGGCGGCATCAAGAAATATCACTGGGTCGTCACCCCGCTGGCACTGGTGGGCGTGGTGGTTCGCGCAGACGGAAGCAAGGTTGAGGTCTCCATCGGTCTGGAAAAGGGTGAGCCTCGCTTTGTTATCAACGACCTGCTGATTCACCTCAGCGGCGACCAACTGAAAAAGCCCGCCGCCGATGTGATCCCCGGCGAAGGTCTGAACATTCTGCTGGCCTCCCGCCCGGATCCGGAAGAGGGCAGCGACCGGGTGAAGCTGACCGTGCTGAAATTCCTGAATGAGAAATACGGCATCACCGAGGCGGATTTCCTGTCTGCCGAGCTGAGTGCCGTGCCTGCCGACGAGGTAACGGATATCGGCTTCGACCGCAGCATGATCGGCGGCTTCGGCCACGATGACCGGGTCTGCACCTATGCGGAGCTGATGGCCATTCTGGATATGGAAGCGCCGGAAAAAACCGCCGTCTGCCTGCTGGTGGACAAGGAGGAGATCGGCTCCGAGGGCACCACCGGTATGCTGGCCATGTCCTTCGATCGGTTCATGGAGGATCTGTGCCGCAGTCAGGGCGTGAGCCTGCGGGAGTGCTTTGCCCATTCCTTCTGCCTCAGCGCCGATGTGTGCAATGCCTATGACCCGGGCTTCCCCGAGGTCAGCGAGAAGCGGAACAATGCCAAGGTCAACTACGGCGTGGGTATTTTCAAGTATACCGGTTCCCGGGGCAAGTCCGGTTCCAGCGACGCCTCCGCCGAAGTGGTAGGCCGGATCCGCAAGCTGCTGAACGACGCCGGTGTGGTGTGGCAGATGGGCGAGCTGGGCAAGGTGGATCAGGGCGGCGGCGGAACCGTTGCCAAGTACACCGCACAGCGGGATATCGACACCATTGACGCCGGTGTACCTGTGCTGAGTATGCACGCCCCCTTCGAGGTCATTGCCAAGGCAGACCTGTATATGAGCTATCTGGCTGTAAAAGCCGTATACGAAGAAAAGTAAATCCTGCAGGGACGGAGGTAAATCACCACCGTCCCTGTTTTTTCCTGCCAAAAGCAGGAGGGAAACGCGGGATTTAGCTCTTTCCAAAAGGCTGTAGTTCGTGTATACTGATAAAATATCCGGTATTTGTCCGGAATTATCCGCAGCTGCGGCAAATGGGAGTAAGATCATGACAAATCAAGACAAAAACGAAAAGAAACGCTTCTGGCTCTTTTTGGTGCTGGCCGTGGTGGTAGGCGTGGCCTACCTGCTGTGGGGACAGTCCAATTCCGCTGCCACCCTGTATGAGCTGGGCTTCCAGCGCTACAAGGCCACCGCGCAGCTGGACAATGTGGCAGGCTGGCAGCGGACGGCGGAGGAACAGTCGGCCTATGACATGGCCGCCGCAGAGGGCGCTACCTGGGCAGCAGCCAACAAAGGGGAAACCGGCAGCTATGTGACGGAGACGGCGGCAGAATGGTTCGGCGACAGCGTGAAGCTGACGCTGAATTATACCCTGTACCGGCAGGCGAACAGCTGCGGAACGGTGATCCTGCTTCACGGCTTCTGCGGCAGCACCGAGGAAGTGCAGATCTGGGCGCCCTACTGGTGGGACAAAGGCTATAATGTGCTGATACCCGTCCAGCGCGGCTATGCGGATGCTTCCGATGTGAACTATGTCCCCACCACATGGGGCGTGTACGAGGAATTTGACCTGTATGACCTGATCAGGGCAGCGGGTCTGCAATCGGAAAACCTGCTGATCCACGGAAAGGGAACCGGCGCGGCTGCCGCCATCCTGCTGTGCGCCAATGACAGTCTGGCTGCCGCCGGTGTGGATGGCCTGATCTGTGAGACCGTGTACGACAATCTGGGCACCGTGGAACGGGACATGGTGAAGGAGCTGTTCAATCTGGGCGACTGGTTTGTGGGTCGCTTCCTGCGGGAGCGGATCCGCAATAATCTGGGTTTTGAGGCGGATTCGGTGGATTTGCCCTCCGCTGCCGCCAATCTGAAAACGCCGGTGCTGTTTCTCAGCGGCATTGAAGAGGATTTTCTGGGCGAAACGCGGACGCTGGCGGTTGCACAGGCCTGCTCCGCGCCCCATATAAAGGCGGCGCTGCAGGGCAGCTATCGGGGGCTGTGGCTGACGGACGGAGAACTTTACCGCAGCAGCGTGGACGATTTTCTGACGGAGATTGGAGCATAAGGAGGATGACCGAATGAGAAAAAGCAGATTCCGAATGAGGTCTCTCATCCTGTTTATCGGCCTGTGTCTGCTGCTGATGACCGCTGCCTTTGCCGGAGATTCGGAGGGCGCGAAGGAAGCCATCCTGCAGGGACTGGAGGAACGGGAAACAACGATCCTGCTGGAGAAATACGGACTGGATCGGGATGAGGTCTGGCCTCTGTTTACGCAGGTGCTGAACGAGAATCCCCGGCTCTTCTATGTAAGAAACGGCGGCGGACAAATCTGGTTCTACGGGAACACCGTGACCAGAATGGAAATTCAGTATGTAAATGACATCGGCGATGCGGAAATTGCCGCCTACGAAGCCGCCGTTGCGGAGGCGCTGAGCTGTATTCTGCCGGGCATGAGCGATTTGCAGAAAGCGCTGGTACTGCATGACTGGCTGGTACTGCACAAGGCCTATGATTATGACAACTATCTGGCGGGAACCCTCCCTGAAATTTCCTACTCCGCTTACGGTGTCATGGTGCTGGGAACCGGCGTCTGCGAAGGCTACGCAAGAGCCTATGCGGATCTGCTGCAGCGCTGCGGTATTCCCTGCATCACGGTCAATTCCACATCCATGAACCATACATGGAATCAGGTCTGTCTGGACGGAAGCTGGTATCATGTGGATGTGACATGGGACGATCCCACGCCGGACCTGCCCGGTCGGGTTCTGCACACCCATTTTCTGCACAGCGACGGTTGGGTTCAGGAGCCTACGGACAATGTGTCCGCTCATAATGGCTGGGCAAACGGCAGGAACTGCACGGATACCCGCTATGACAGCGGTGCTTTCTGGCAGCAGATAAACGGCCCGGTGATCTTTACCGATGAAGATACCTTCTGGCAGCTGCGTGCCGCCGGACAGTACACTTCTCAGACCGTGTCTCTGATCTGCCGCAGCTTCTCCACCGGAAAGGAGACAACGGCGGCGCAGGTGAAGGATTACTGGCCGGTCTGGAAGGAGTGGTCCTACTGGCTGGATGCCTATTCCGGTCTGGGCATGATGGACGGCTGTCTCTATTTCAATGACACCCTGCACATCTACTGCTATGACCCAAAGACGGGAAGTCTGACCACGGCGGAGACCATTTCCGGGGAGGATGGCTATATTTACGGCCTTTACGCCGGAGAGAAAGAGATCCGTTACCGGATCGCCACCCATCCGCAGGACACAGGCACGGAGCGGATTTTGCCTTCAGTGATTCCGGAACGGTATCCGGAGGCTGCCCCGGAATCCCCGTTTCAGGATATTCCGGCCGGCGCGCTGTGCTATGACGCGGCAGTGTGGGCACTGGAAACCGGTGTGACCAAGGGCACCGGAACGGACAAGGCCAGCGGCAAGGTGATTTTTGACCCGGATGGTTCCTGCACCCGCGGACAGGTAGTGACCTTCCTCTGGCGGGCAATGGGCTGCCCGGAACCGAAATCCACGGTGAACCCCTTTGTCGATGTGACAGAGCAGGATTATTTCTATAAGCCTGTCCTGTGGGCCGTGGAGCAGAATATCACCAATGGTATGCTTCTGGGCGGACAAAGCTGCTTCTGCCCGGATATGCCCTGCTCTTACGCGCATATCCTGACCTTTCTGTGGCGCTGCGTCACAGGCGGCGTGACGGATTCGACCAACTGGTACGAAAAGCCGGTGGCATGGGCGAAACAGAATGAACTGCTGAGCGGCGTGGACATCACCGATTCTCCTGCGGACTATCAGTGTCCCCGGGATGCGGTGGTTCTGTTCCTGCACCGCTGTGCAGCGTAAGCGAGAACGAAAGCGAGGAACTATCATTTGAAGCGCAGAATCGGATGGATATTTGCCCTGTTGATTGCGGCGCTGCTGTGTGCCTGCGGCGCAAAGACGAAGCAGGATTCAGTACAGCATACGGAAACACCTGTCATCACAATGGAACCTACACCGGAGCCTACACCGGAACCCACGCCGGAGCCGGAACCCACCATGGACCCGGCAGCAGTGGAGGCACTGGTGCGGGCGGGTCTGGAAACACCTCGGAAACGGGAGCGGGAGGAAAGTCTGCAGCGCCTGCAGGAACTGAGTGCCTATGACAGCCGCTTTCAGGAGGTTATCGACCGGGAACAGGAATATTCCGATGTGCTGCTGGCCAATGTGGCCAATACGCCGGATATGCTGGAATATATGCTGGCCTTCCCCGGGAATCCGGAGGCAGTTTCGGCGTTCAGCGCCGCAGAGGTCAGCGGTGAAGAACTGCTTCTGAAACAGTATGATGTGCGCTGGGGCTATACGCCCTACGGCAGCAGTCTGCTGGCTGCCACCGGCTGCGGTCCCACCTGCATGAGCATGTGTGCCCTCCATCTGGCAGGGAACACGGAGGCTACGCCGGATAAGGTGGCTGTGTGGGCACTGGAAAACGATTACTATGTATATGGCAGCGGTACGAAATGGACCCTCTTTTCCGAAGGCCCAGCGGCCTTTGGCCTCAGCGGAAGGGAACTGCCCCTGTGGAGCGGCAGCATGACCGCAGCACTGGACAGCGGCAGCTGGATCGTATGCTGCATGAAGCCCGGCGATTTTACCGCCAGCGGCCACTTCATTGTGCTCTGCGGCTATGACGCCAGCGGCTTCCGGGTGTTGGACCCTATGAGCCCTTACCGCAGCAGCCAGACATGGAGCTATGACCGGATCGAAGGTCAGATCAGCAACCTTTGGGCGATTTCCAAAGCATCTTAAACAGAAAAACCTGCTGCGGCTTGGCACCGCGGCAGGTTTTTAAACGATGTTGTATGGCAGTTTTTGCGGAAATTTACTTGTAGACGTCTTCTCCGTTATAGATGCTGCCTGTAACCACGGAGAAATGGAACATGGGTTTATCCACCCGAAGGATTCGCATGGGGTTGTGGGGCATATCAGCCGGAATGAAGATCATGGTGGAGCGGGTCAGACGATGCTCCTCGCCGTTCAGCGTAAAGATCAGCTCCGCGTTCAGGTTGTAGGGGTCTGCCGGATCGGAACCGAAAAAGCCGATCAGCTCCGTGTAGGGATGGCTGTGCTCCGTAAAGATCGGGTCCCGCTCCGGGACGGCGTAATACCATGCGGTATTCATCTGAAAAGCGCCGGGGCACACGTTGCCGTCCATCCAGAGAATCCGGTTGGAGAACTTCCGGTAAAGCTCGGCGAAATCCGGTGTGGCCATGCCGTCCGGGTACTGCAGCGTCTGTACGAAATATTTGCCGTACTCGCCGCCTTCGTTGTTTTCGTAGATCATGCTGTCAAACTCCTTTTCCTGCATCACAGAGTCCATGCAGATTTGCATGGACTCTGTGATTTTTCTTGATTTTTCTGCGAATTTTGCATATATTGGAACAGAAAACGATTCCGTTTGGAGGTGTCCTGCATGGCTGCCAACTTCGATGCCTACAAAATATTCTATTTTGTGGGGCGATATAAGAATATCACCCGCACAGCCAACGCTCTCTGTATCTCCCAGTCCACCGTCAGCCGCTGCATTCAGAATCTGGAAGCGGATCTGGGCTGCCGCCTGTTCAGCCGGAGTCAGAATGGCGTAGCCTTCACAAAGCGGGGCGAAATGCTGTATAACCATGTTGCACGGGCCTGCGAGGATATTTTTCTGGGCGAAGAGAAGCTTCGGCTGATGCAGCGAGGCATTCGTTCCGTCCGCCTGAATGTGTCGGAATTTTTCCTGTGGCAGTTTATCTTGCCGGTCATGCAGGATTTTCATGCTGCATGGCCCGATGTCTGTCTGGAACTGACCACCCACTCTCTGAACGGGCGGAAGGAAGCCATGGACGAGCTCAGCGGAGGACTGACAGATCTGGTCTGCACCATGGCGCCGGTGACGAACCCCGGCGGTGCGGTAATCCGGGAAATTGCGGATTTTGAAGATATTCTTGTGGCAGGCAGCCGTTTTTCCGAGCTGAGGGAGGGAGCGTATTATCTTTCCCAGCTGGCAGAGTACCCGTTTGCCGCACTGTGCAGCCGAGAACAGGGGCCGAATTTCTATGACCGCCTGTTTGCCATGCAGGGCATGGATACGATTCCCATAATCAAGGTGGATACCGCGTCTCTGCTGCTGCCGCTGGTCAAACGGGGGATGTGCCTTGCCTTCATCCCTGCGCCGTTTCGAAAGCAGATTGAAAGCACGGAGGGGGTATTCCCCATTCGCATCCGCGATGAAATGCCTACCCAGAGCATCTGTATCGCTGCCGCGGAGACGGAAAACCAGAGCCAGCCGGTGAAGGATCTGACAGAACTGATCTGCCGGTATGCCGGGACGCTGGAAGCCTATGACCGTCTTCCGGACTGATTATAACAGAACCGATTAAAAAAGCAAGCGCCCTCCGCAATGAGCATATCAATGCGGAGGGCGCTGTATTTTTTTATTTCGTGCAGAGCCGCACCAGAATGGCAGCGGTCTGAGCGCGGGTGACGGTTCCGGTGGGGGAGAGATAACCGCTGTCGCCCCGCAGGAGACCCTGCTCCACAGCCCAGCACATGGCATCTCTGGCCCAGTCGTCGATCCGATCGGCGTCCTTGAAGCCATCAAGCGCAGAGGTGGAAACAGATTCGGTACCCGCCAGCCGATAGAGCATGACTGCCAGCTCCTGCCGGGTCGCGGTGCCCTTGGGGTCAAACAACTGAGCGGTTTTGCCGTTGACCAGACCGGCAGTCTGTGCCCAGCCTACCGCGGGAGCAAACCAGTCGGATTCCTGCACATCCTGAAAATCTGCCGTTCCGGCGAAAATCAGGTCTCTGTCCAGAACCGAAGCGGTGTTCATCAGGATCTGAGCCAGCTGTGCGCGGGTCAGACTGCCGTTAGGCTCAAAGCCCGCGCCGGTGCCCTGCATCAGACCCAGCTGTGCGGCGGCGTTCACTTCCTTTGCGTACCACGCATTGGCGTCCACATCGGCGAAGGCCGCAGTTTCTTCCGGATAGAAGTAGAACAGACCACCGGTGTAATTGTCAGCGCCAAAGACCATATCGCCGACAAGCAGCAGCGCACAGGGAGACACGCCCCAGAGTTCATCGTTGGAATTCAGCAGCGTGGTCACAACGCCGTTGCGCAGGCAGCGAACCGCACCGTTTCCGGTATCGGCAATGTAGAAGGTTCCGTCTGCCGTGACGGTAACAGTCTGCGGTGCGGAGAAGCGTGCGCTCATCGCGCCGCCGTCCCGGAAGCCGTCCTCGCCGCTGCCGCAGATCGCGGTTACTTTGCCGTTAACGACAGCGGAGATGCGGTTCAGACCGGTTTCAGCCACATAAAGCGTATCACTGCTCCAGCAGAGACCCATAGGCTCGTTCAACCCTTCGGCATACAGGGAAAGCGTGCCATCGGAAGTGAGCTTCCAGAGGTTTCCCTCCAGCAGATCGGAGAAATAAAGATTGTCGTCCGGATCCGCGGCAAGACCGACGATGCTGCTGAGCTGTTCGAAATCCTCCGTCAGCAGGATGGTCTGCACCTTGCCGTCAGCCAGATAGCGGATGGCACCGTTGCCCCGATCACTGACGGCATAGCCGTCCAGGAATGGGACAATGGCCCACGGTTGGGAGAAATAGGCTTTGTCCGCGTCATCGTCCACCAGTGCGCCGATGGAAGCACCGTAGCTGTCCTTGGGAGCGATGGTACCGGCGAACAGGCTGATGTCATCGTTGCTGACAAGCCAGATGACATTGTTCAGCGTATCGGTGACGAGAATGCTGCCATCCTCTGTCAGTGTAAGACCGGCGGGTCTGCCCAGCGTGGGGACGCCCTGTACTGCGTCCGTGTCAGATTCCTCTGCGGCGAAACCAGCCATGGGAACCGCAGCCAGCAGACACAGTGCCAGCAGCAGGGAAAGAATGCGCTGTTTCATGATGTTTCCTCCTTAGGATTTCCCATCCCCATGTGGGGATGGGGAGATAGTAAGATTACAGTTCATTCGGCATCGGAGTCATGGCGTTATACTTCAGCGTACCGCCGTCTACCGTGATACTGCCGCCCTCGCAGCAGATCAGGTCACCGATCGCGGAGGATGTACCTTCTGCGGGCCATGCATACGCGGGATCCTCCGTATTGGTGATGGCGGAAATAACCGTGTATTGCAGGCTGCCGGTTTCCACGGTGCCGGAAACGGACATGCTGCCGCTGTGATACAGCGTGGTATTCAGCTCCAGACTGCCGCCGTCCCGAATCAAAATGCTGCCGTCATTGGTGGAATACATCGTCTGCTCTTTTCCAGAGTCCAGAATCAGAGTACCATCCACAGCCACACTGCCGGTCTTCTGTTCTTCAACCGCATTATTGAGGAAATAAACGGTAAGCTTAGCGTCCTTGTTTACCTCAATGGTGGAAAGATTGGATACGCTATAGATATAACTGCTGTCTAGCCGGGCAGTGATGGTGCCGGTATTCTGTACCTCAGCCCACACGTAGCTGCCGGAAAGACTGATGCTGCCGCTGTTCAGCAGCGTACCATAGACCGTGGTCTCATTCAGTTCGCCTTCGTAATACAACTGTGCATTCTTCGCCAGAGTGATGCTGCCGGCGTTTTCCACGATCGGCAGAGTTTCCGCAATTTCTTCGCCTTCCGGGTTCGGCGCGATCAGATAAAGGGACGCATTGGATACATTGACAGTGCCGCTGTTATTCAGAATCGTTCTTACCGAGATATCGTATTCCTCCGTACCGGTCACATTCATCGCAGATGTATTGTCCACAGTGATGCTGCCGTTGTCTGCGTACAGGTTGTCAAAGATGTTCAGCGTACCGCTGTTGCTGACGGAGATGCTGCCTTCATTGGAATTTTCAGAGCCTTCCGTCTTTTTCAGAGTGAAGGTACTGCCGTCCACCGTGACGGAACCGGAATCGTAATCGCCGGAGAAGCTGCAGAAGCTGTCCGTAGTCAGCACGGAGCTCTGCTTTATATCCAGAACGCTCGAGCTGCTAAGGTACTGTGTAGTGACTGAGCCGCCGATCAGTTGAATTTCGCCGGAATTATTGATGCGGTCCGCAACGATTTCACCGGAGCAGGTCAGAACGGCTTCGATGATAACCTCCTCCTGTTCCTGTGTCGTATAAGTCGCACAGTTCATAAGACTCGACTCGCTGTATTCCGCTTCGGGATCCGTCACATTCAGCTTGCCGCCGGTTTCTACGGTGATCGTACCGTAATTCTCGATGGATCCGGTCACATTCAGCGTGCCCTTGACGATGACCTGATAACCATACGCCACGTAGAGGCTATCCGCATTCAGCGTTTTTCCTGCGGGGATGGTCAGAACCTTGTTTTC
This sequence comes from Clostridiales bacterium UBA1774, assembly GCA_002314635.1. GTDB lineage: Bacteria > Bacillota > Clostridia > Oscillospirales > Oscillospiraceae > UBA1774. The sequence goes on along the minus strand of DCGQ01000004.1, from coordinate 88,054 downwards.
CGGTTTGTCGGTTTTGGACCCGTTGATCTGGCCGTAAGGAGCATCCACCGGAGCGGTAGCCGCAGCCAGTGCCTGATTCAGGTATTCCAGCTCGGTGACAGTGCAGCCGCGGGTACAGGTGTATGTATAGTAGCCGGGTTCCGCACTGTTTTGCGGGTCGGTGATATAACTCCATGCGTTGGCTTCGGGTTCGGAATGACCCAGCGGGTCACCGTTGGTGATGGAGTTCAGAGCAGTGGTCTGCGTGGTAAATGCGGTGTTGGTGAAGGAAGCAGTGTAGTGGCCGGTCTCGGCAGTGGTGCAGGTGGCGTCGGTATCCTTGGAATAAGCGCCGGTAACGGTCTCGGTCTCCACGTGCTTGGTGTCATTCTTACAGACACGAGTGGCAGTACACTGACTGCCGTTCCAGCTGTAGGAAGGCGTGCCGTAGTCGTGGTTCAGCGGGTTGCCAATGGTGACGGAATTGGCAGCAGTGGTCTGTGCGGTAAAGGCGGTGTTGGTGAAGGTGACGGCGTAGTGGCCGGCCTCGACAGTGGTGCAGGTGGCAGCAGTGTCCATCACATAAGTGCCGTTCTCGGTCTCGGTCTCCACGTGCTTGGTGTCATTCTTACAGACACGAGTGGCGGTACACTGACTGCCGTTCCAACTGTAGGAAGGCGTGTCGAAGTCGTGCTGCAGCGGGTCACCAATGGGGACGGAATTGGCAGCAGTGGTCTGCGCGGCAAAAGCGGTGTTGGTGAAGGTGACGGCGTAGTGACCGGTCTCGGCAGTGGCGCAGGTGGCAGCAGTGTCCATCACATAAGTGCCGTTCTCGGTCTCGGTCTCCACGTGCTTGGTGTCATTCTTACAGACACGAGCAGCGGTACACTGATTGCCGTTCCAGCTGTAGGAAGGCGTGTCGAAGTCGTGCTGCAGCGGGTCACCAATGGGGACGGAATTGGCAGCAGTGGTCTGTGCGGTAAAGGCGGTGTTGGTGAAGGAAACGGTGTAGTGACCGGTTTCGGCAGTGGTGCAGGTGGCAGCAGTGTCCATCACATAAGTGCCGGTAACGGTCTCAGTCTCCACGTGCTGGGTGTCATTCTTACAGACACGAGTGGCGGTACACTGATTGCCGTTCCAACTGTAGGTGGGTGTGTCGAAGTCGTGCGCGTTGGGGTCAATGGGGATTATGAATCTTGCGACCTGTGTTTCAAAGCCGGATTGTGTGCCGAAATCAGCGATCCAGATCTGAGTTCCGGTTGCAGTACAGGTGGCAGACACGGTATCTTTTTCGGTTGCATAGACCATAGCCCTTTCCACATGGGAGGAATCACTCAGACAGGTGCGGGTAGCGGTGCAGGAGTGGTTCTCGCCCCAAACATACTCCGCAGTGCCCCAGTTGTGGGTGTGGGTCGAAGCAGCACGGATGTCATGAAGAATCTCACCGGATTTCTTCACGATACCGAGGTTTTTCACCTGCGTCGGGATGGTCTGCGAATTAACCACGCCCGGATTCAGCCGCGTTCCGCCGTGATCCAGAATCCTATCTACGGTAATACCGCTTTCTGCCATACCGGGGTTGTCTACCCGGTTACGCAGAGCATCGTTCGCTTTGATTTCCTGCACGGCGAAGGCACCCAGCTCATCCAAAGAAAGCGAGGTTACGGCAGGTGCAGCGTCCGTGGTTACGGTAACGGTTTCACCGGCAGAGACCGTTACGGCGCCTTTGGAATTTTGAGAAGAAACAACGCCGTCCAGTACACTGAGCATCACAGCAGGTTTTGAAGACTGGATCGATACTTGATCGCGAGAGCCTTCGGTCGGCACGATTACCGGGGTCGGCACGAATACCGAAGCATGAATATCGGTGCCCCGAATGCCGGTAATCATGGTGGCGGTGCGAATGGTCAGTTCCTCGTCATCCTCCAGATGCGCGCTGGCACCTACAAGGATCGAGCCGGAGATCAGATTCAGCTGAATCTTCTTTCCGCGCTTCCGCAGTTCAAGCTGCGTGTTTTCGTCCATCTTGACGCTTTTGGTGTCATCCAGACTGAGCCACGCATAGCTTTCGGAGGCGGTCTGCACCATATAACCGTTATAAAGGCGCATACCCTCCACCAGAGATACGGGTTTTCCGGCGGCATCCACAACGGTAACGGTGCCCTCCGTTTTTTCCAGCCGGATGGTCTTGGCCTTATCATCTGAGGCTGCCAGCGCCGTCATGGATAACAGCAGAAGCAGACACAGAAACAGGCATACAGTTCGTTTTTTTCAAGAAAGCTCCTCCCTTCGAAATACAAAAATATGGATAATGTCTCAATATATTATTATAGTGCCTGCAACATACAATTGCAAGCACTATTGCATCGGATCATGAATTTTTCGTAAAATTTTTCCATACAGAGGCGTGGTAATCGAAGGCAGGAAGCGGGATGAAAAAAGCCTCCGCCGGGCAGCGGAGGCTGAGAAAAGCGAGGTCAGCAGTCCAGATAGGGAAGGCGGTCTCCCTGCAGGTAACTGATGGGGTTTACTGCATCGCCCCCATCGGGGTGCAGCTCAAAGTGCAGGTGGTTTCCGGTGGAAACGCCGGTGGAACCTACCAGCGCGATTTCCTGACCCTGTTCCACGAACTGACCCACCTCCACGAGGAAGGAACTGCAGTGTGCGTAATAGGTGATATCGCCGTTGTCATGCTGAATTTTCAACAGATTGCCGTAGCTTCCGTATTCTTCGGCAAAAATAACGGTACCTCCGTCCGCAGCATGAATCGGCGTGTTTGCATCAGCAGCAATATCAATGCCCTGATGGTAGCTGGAACCCAGCTCAATATTCCGGGAGCCGAAATAGGAGGAAAGATAGCCGGTGTCGCATGGCCAGATATAAGTTCCGGTAGATTTGCGTTCTTTTGTACCGGCGACATAGACCTGGTTGATGCAGGGGGTGCGCTGAGAGTCAATGGTCTCGGAATTGGTGATAACACCATTCACCCGGGTGATGCGGCAGGTGGTGCATTCATAGCCGTCCACGCCCTCGGTACGGACATAGCTTTCATCGACATACAGCTCCGGATCCTCGACGCGCACGGTTCGGAAATAAATCGGCTCTTCCGTCACGACAATATCCACGGTCTCCACATCCAGCATACTGTCCAGCGTGCGGATGCTGTTATCCAGCAGCTGCTTGTCTGCTCTGGCCGTGTCAACTGTGACATCCTGCAGGAAACAGGCACTTTCGGTGTTCTCGTTCTGATAGGAACGGTAAAGGTTTTTCAGCGCGTTCAGCGCATCCTCCCGGGTTTCAAACGCACAGACGGCCTCACCGTCCACATAAATTACGGCCAGCTCCTGCAGCGCATCTACCGTATTCAGGATCCGGTCGGCCAGCTGTTCCTCCGTATCGGAGACGGTGCTCAGGGTCATCCGACAGGTCAGCGCAGGCATGATCCAGTCATAGCCCAGAACCTGACTGACAGACTGCTGCACATCCTCTACAATACAGTCCAGCTCTTCCTTGCTGGAAACATATCCCAGCAGGTCGCCGTCCATGTTGACGGCGTAGGCAAAATTCAGCTTCCCGGCTGCCAGAAACAGCGCAGCACAGCCGCCGACCAGCACAACGCTGCGCCAGCCGGAACCGATTCTGGTGAGGAAATGGGAAACCGTATGCTTAATGGAACGGAGCTTATCTCCGGAAATGTGACGCATGGTATGCCTCCACAAGATAGGGTGCAGAATGTTACAATGCTATTGTATACAAAGCGCCGGGGAAAGTCAAGATAAAACTGATACTTTTTGTTACGAATTGCCACCATTTGCAAGGAATAGCGGAATGCGGCGGCACATATACCGTAATGAGGTGATGGTATGGCAATGCAGTATGAGGAGATCCGGACGAAACCGGTACGAGCACACGCGCTGAGCCTGAGTGAGCGGCGCAGACTCAGTATCAGCGGCGTGGAGGATGTGGAAGCCTTTGACGAGGAGCGGGTGGTTCTGTCTACGGCGGGTGGCGACCTGACGATTCTGGGCAGCGGACTGAAAATCGAGAAGCTGAGTTTGGATGGCGGAGAGCTGCTGGTGGAGGGGCAGATCGACGGCCTGCACTATGCACAGCAGACGGCGAACCGGCGCGGACTGCTGGGAAAGCTGTTCGGCTGATGGGGATTGATCCCGGCACACAGGGCCTGCTGGCCCTTGTGTGCATTGCCGCCGGACTGGTTTTCGGCTTTCTGTACGATATTCAGGCCCCGGCACTGGAAAGCCGGAAGCTGCTGCGGCTGATGGGATATGGCCTGTATTCCGCCGCAGCGGCGGTCGTGCTGTTTCTGATCGGCAGCGTGGGCGGCGGAGGACAGCTGAGACTGTATATGCCGCTGTATATGGGGGCGGGAGGACTGCTGTATCTGGGCCTGCTGCGGAAGCCCGGACGAACTGCCGCGGCGTTTCTGACCAAATGCCTGAAACACATACTGAAAATCTGCTTTTTTCCCCTGCTGCTGCCATTCCGGGGCCTAAAAAAAGTTTTGAAATTTGCGAAAAATCTCTTTCAATATGCGTACGGATGGTATAGAATAACAAGGTCATTCAGGCAGACAATGAATGTGGATTCTGACAGGAGGGAAGAACATGAAGGTGCGGAGAATCCGGAGAACCGGTCTGTATATCGCTACGGCGCTGATCCTGTCCGTACTGATTGTTTACGCGCTGGTGTCCCTGTCCGACATCAACAACCGCATTGCAGAGGCCGAATCCGTGCGAAGCGATCTTTCGGCACAGGTTCAGAGTCTGGTTGTGCAGAACGCGGCACTGGATTACCAGATTCAGCACAGCGAGGACATGGACATGATCGAGCGCGTGGCTTGGACCAAGCTGGGACTGATTCAGCCCGGCGAAATCGTTTATTACGACATCGGAGATTAAATCATTCAGACGAATACTGAAATTGGGGGATAGTTCGTTACATGGAACTGACAGTAGGCAGCATTTTTGACGGAAAAGTCACCGGCATTATGAAATTCGGCGCATTTGTATCTCTGCCGGAGGGGCGATCCGGTCTGGTACATATATCGGAGATCGCATATTCCTATGTCAGCGATGTAAACGAGTATCTGAAGGTCGGGCAGGAAGTCAAGGTGAAGATCATCGGCATTGACGAGACCGGCCGTATCAACCTCTCCATCAAAAAAACGCAGGAGCCGCCGACCAGACCGGCCCGCCGTCCTGCACCCCAGATGAATACCCGCCCTGCCGCGCCGGCGCAGCCGGCCAGCTTTGAGGACAAGCTGAAGCAGTTTATGCAGGATTCGGACAACAAGCTGTCCGGAGTGCGCCAGTTTGAGAAAAATTCCCGCCGCAGAGGCGGCGGCCGCAGCAGCTACGACGATTACGATGACTGATCCTTACCGCCGGGTTTGATACCCGGCGGTTTTTTGCAAAAAAGCGGCGGACCGTTTCCGATCCGCCGAAAAGGGGTTGATGGGGGTCACTGTGAGTGAGCCTGCTCCCCCCCGGAATGGGGTATGAACGAACGCCCTCAACTGTGCCGACAGTATAGCGAGAATGTAAAATATTGTCAAGGATGAAAACGGTCTTGTTTTGTCGAATATATGAAATAATTCGTAATAATAAAAAAACACTTTCTTTTCAGCATGAAGTGTGCTATAATGCAGACAGAACGGGAGAAGAACCTGTTCGGAGCCAGAGGAAAGGAGAGCGCCTTATGAATTTTGTGTTTACCGAAAAGAAGATGTCCTCCTCCGAGGATCTGCGTGCCTACGCAGAGAAGAAAATCGGCAAGCTGGACAAGCTGTTCCGCGGAGAATCCACCGCTTATGTGACCTTCCGGGTGGAACGGAATCGCAACATTGCCGAGATCACCGTCAGCAACAACGGAATGTTCTATCGTGCGAGCGAAAGCACCAACGATATGTATGTTTCCATTGATGCTGCCGTTGCCGCTCTGACAAGGCAGGTACGCAAGTACAAGACCCGGCTGGAAAAGCGCATCCATGAAGCCGCCCTGGAAAATGATTTCTCCACCTCCATGCCTGCTGTGGACGAGGAGGAGAAGGAATTCAAGATCATTCGTACCAAGCGGTTCTCCATCAAACCCATGAGTGTGGACGAAGCCATCCTGCAGATGAATCTGCTGGAGCATAATTTCTATGTGTTCCGCAATCAGGATGAGGACGGTGCCTTTGCCGTGGTCTACAAGCGCGAGGCAGGCGATTACGGCCTGATCGAAGCCGGAGATGTGGAAAGCTGAGACTCCGAAACCGGGGGATCAGCCTTCAAATGATAGAAAGAATATTGCCGGGAACCGCGGAATGCGGTTCCCGGTTCTGCATTTTTCGGATATCCGGATTGCAATGCATTTTTCATCGTGATATACTACATTGATTCATTGCCTATTCAGAAAGGAACGGTGCGACAGATGAACCTGCAGGCCTATTTTGATCGGATCGGCTATGTGGACGGGGGCAGCGACACGGAGCGGCTGCGCCGGGTTCACCGTGCCCATATCACCCATATTCCCTTTGAAGATATTGACGTCTACAATGGCAGAATCCTTTCGCTGAAGCCGGAAGCACTGGAACAGAAGCTGGTGACGGAGAAGCGGGGCGGCTATTGCTTTGAAATGAACGGGCTGTTCTGTGAAGCGGTGCGTGCAATGGGCATTTCCATCTACGGTGTACAGGCCAGAGTGGCACAGGCACCCGGCCGGTTTGGCAGCCACAGTCATAGAATGAACATCGCCGAGGCGGATGGAGTTCGCTATGTATGCGATGTGGGTTTCGGCGGAGACTGCTTTACCGTTCCACTGAAGCTGGAAATCGGTCTGGAGCAGACGGATTATGGCTGTACCTACCGGATTATGCCGGGAAAACAGGTGCAGTATACGGTGCAGCTGCAAAAAGACGGGGAGTTTTCCGATATTCTGGGTTTTGACGATATTCCTGCCATCCCGGAGGACTTTGAGATGGGTAATTTCTTTACCAACTGCCACCCCACCTCCGGTTTTAAAAGCTTTTTGATGCTGAACCGGTTCACGGAAAACGGACGGGTCAGTATGTTCAACCTGCAGCTGACCGTTACGGAGGGACAGCAGGTGACCCGGAGGCAGGTCTCCTGGGATGAACTGCCCGGGGTGCTGCAGCAATACTTCGGTCTGGATGTGATGCCGGATCATGAACCGGAACCCTTCCGCTTCGGCTGATGGAACGGGAAAAAGCCATGGTTCTGGCGCTGGCACTGGCACGGAAGGCCGGAGAAGCGGGGGAAATTCCCGTGGGCTGCGTGGTGGTACAGGGCAACCGGGTGATCGGCGAAGGCTATAACCGGCGGGAGGAGTGCCATTCCCCGCTGGCCCATGCGGAGATCATGGCGATCTCACAGGCCTGTCAGACGCTGGGTGACTGGCGGCTGGAGGACTGCGGTCTGGTGGTTACGCTGGAGCCATGCCCCATGTGCGCCGGTGCCATTTTGAATGCCCGGCTGAAATGGGTCTGCTTCGGCGCTTCGGAGCATAAGACCGGCTCCTGCGGAAGTGTGATCAATCTGTTTGAAGAAAACTACGGCTATCACCCCACGGTATACGGCGGGGTGCTGGAGGAGGAATGTGCCGACCTGATGCGGCAGTTCTTCACCGGATTGCGATAGGAGGTTCAGGCTTGGAAAACGCCTTTTTTGCACTGGCTGCCCGTATGCGGAATATTCATCGCTGGGGACTGATGCGAAACAGCTTTGAAGAAAATCTACTGGAGCATTCCCACATGACGGCGATTCTGGCCCATGCACTGGCGGTGATCCGCCGGGACGTGTTTCATCGGGATGCAGACCCGGACCGGGCCGCCACGGCAGCGCTGTATCATGATATGAGCGAGATCATCACCGGCGATATGCCCACGCCGGTGAAGTACATGAATGAGGACATCCGCAGCGCCTATAAGGCGGTGGAGCAGCAGGCAGAGAATACGCTGCTGGAGCTGCTGCCGGAGGAACTGAGAAGTGCCTATGAACAGCCGCTGCGCGGCGGAGACGGAGAAATCCACGAGCTGGTCAAGGCTGCGGATCGTCTTTCTGCTTATATTAAATGTATCGAAGAACTGCGGGCGGGGAATGAGGAGTTCCGTTCCGCAGAAGCACAGATCCGCCGGTCGCTGGAGGAATCTCAGCTGCCGGAGGTGGCGTATTTCATGTCCCGATTCCTGCCCGCCTTCGGCATGACGCTGGACCAGCTGACATCGCTGTGAAAAAGGGAATTCTGGTGATTACCGGCCCCACCGCCACGGGCAAGACGGCGTTGGGCGTGATGCTGGCAAAGCAGCTGGGCGGCGAGGTGGTTTCGGCAGACGCCATGCAGCTGTATCGGGGCATGGTCATCGGGACTGCGGCTCCTGTTCCGGCGGAGATGGAGGGCGTACCCCATCATCTGGTGGGGACGGTGGACCCCCGGGAGCGCTACAGCGTGGGACGCTATGTGCAGGAGGCCACGGAAGCTGTGGAGGGAATCCTGAGCCGGGGACGGCTGCCCATTCTGGTGGGCGGTACGAATCTGTATATTGAAGCGCTGCTGCGGGGTACGGATTTCGCGGCTTCCGATCCGGAGCTGCGTGAAAAGCTGGAAGCGGAGTTTGACGCGCTGGGCGCGGAGGCCATGCTGCTCCGGCTGCATGAGTTGGACCCGGAGCGGGCAGAGAAACTGCATGAAAATGACCGGAAGCGGATCATCCGCGCCATCGAGGTCTGTACGCTCACCGGCAGAACCATGACGGAGCTGGATCGGCTCAGCCGGGAGGCACCGCCCCGATACCCGTCCTGCACCATCGCGCTGAGCTTTGAGGATCGGGAAGATCTTTACCGGCGTATTGATTTGCGAGTGGATCGGATGTTCCAGGCCGGTCTGGTTCCGGAGGTGCAGCAGCTTCTGGAAACAGGCGTGACGGAGAAGGACACCGCGCTGCAGGCCATCGGCTATAAGGAAGTCGTACAGGCGCTTCGAGGGGAATGCTCCATGGAACAGGCGCGTCTGAATATTCAGCAGGGTTCCCGCCGCTATGCAAAGCGACAAATGAGCTGGCTTCGGGGAAAACCGGAGACCCAGTGGTATCTTTGGAAAAAAGAAACGAATTTTCTGGATGCCTCCCTTTTTTCGACACAGAAATTGGAAAATAGTGGTATACTTTGAGCAGCACCGCAGGGTGCCCATCAAACATATACGAAAGGGTGTCGAAACATGGTTAAGAGCGTTGATTTGCAGGATAGTTTTTTGTCTGCTGCCAGAAGGGAGAAAATGTCCCTGACGGTATTTCTGATGAATGGATTTCAGATGCGTGGTCTGGTGACAGGCTATGATAATTTTACAGTGGTACTGGACTGTGAGGGCAAGCAGGAGCTTGTCTACAAACATGCCATATCCACGATGATACCGGCGAAGCCGCTGGCACTGACCGCAGGCTGAACCGGCGGCGGGGAGACCCGCCGGAGCACACGGAGGCGGGATTGACCCATGAAGAACTCAAATCTGACCCTGAAAGCGGCAACCTATCTGATTCTGGCAGCCATGCTGGTCTGGATGGGACTATATGCGTGGCAGGCCATGTCGAATCCCTACCGCACGGTCCTGGTGACCGAACTGACCGACCGGCAGACCGTCGTGGTTCAGGGCATTGTAGCAAGAGAAGAACAGACGCTGGACAGCGTGTATACCTCCGTTCATGTGAATCTGGAGGAGGGACGGCGGGTATCCAGAGGCGGCGTTGTGGCGGAGGCCTATGACAGCGGAGACGCGCTGCTGCGTGCGGTGCGGCTCAGCGAGCTGGAGAATCGGGTCGCGGAGCTGGAGAGCCAGCTGACCACCGTAGAATCCCGCAGCAGCCAGCAGACGGACACGGCAGTTCTGGAGGATATCCGGGAGATGCGTGCAGCTGCGGGGAGAGACAGCCTTTCCGATGCACAGAGCATGGTAATGCTGATCCAGTCCCGGGTGTTTGCCGCATCCAGCACCGTCTCTGAGATTTCGCGGGAGATCCAAAGCGGCAAGGCGGAGATCGCGGAGCTGACGCAGCGGGGCGTTGCCGGTACTGCCAGCATTACAGCGCCGGTCTCCGGTCTGTACAGCAGCAGCACGGACGGCTGGGAGTACCTGACGCCGGAGGAACTGACGTATATCCGCCCCTCTGAGCTGATGAGCCTGATGCGGGAAAACCACAGTCCCTCCGTATACAGCATCGGTAAGATCGTCAGCGGAAACCGCTGGTACTATGCTGCGGTGCTGTCCGCGGAGGACGGAAACCGGATTACCGGCAAAAAAAGCCTGCTGGTGTATTTCGGCCAATATATGGGACTGGAGCTGACCATGGATGTGGAGTGGCTCAGCAATGCAGAGGACGGACAGCAGACGCTTCTGCTGAGCTGCGATAAGTGTATGACCGATGTGCTGACCATGCGCCGGCAGACAGCGGAGCTGGTGCTGACCGCGGAGGAAGGTCTGCGGATTCCGCGAAAGGGACTTCATGTGGATGAGGACGGAAACGCCTGTGTCTATGTGCAGACCGGCCTGCGGGCAGAGAAGAAAACGGTCACGGTACTGCGGGATTACGGAGATTATTACATGGTATCCAGCGACAGCCTTCGCACCGGGGATGAAGTCATCGTCAGCGCCAAAGGTCTGCGGGACGGAAAGGTCGTCGGAGAATGAACAGCATTGAGGAAAATGTACGCCGCATTCGGGAACAAATCGCGGAGGCGGCGCGGAAGGCCGGTACGCAGCCGGAACACATCTGTCTGGTAGCCGCGTCCAAGACCATGGATGCCGACGCGGTGCGTCAGGCAGTCCGGGCCGGGGTGGATGCCTGCGGGGAGAATCGGGTCCAGGAGCTGGTGGAGAAGAACGCCGCCGGCGCCTATACCGGCGCGCCGCGCCATTTCATCGGACATCTGCAGCATAACAAAGTCAATCAGGTGGTGGGACTGGCCGACCTGATCCAGTCCGTCAGCTCAGCGGAGCTGCTGGAACGGATAAATCGGCGGGCGGAAGCGCTGCACATCGTACAGCCGGTTCTGCTGGAGGTCAATATCGGCAGGGAGGAATCCAAAAGCGGATTCTTTCCGGAGGAAGCGGAGGAAGCGGCAGCTCTGGCGGATACGCTGAAGCACATCCGACTGGAGGGTTTGATGGCCATTCCGCCTGCGAGAGAACGGTTTTCCGGAAAAAATTATCCCTATTTCGATGAAATGTATCGACTATATATTGACATGCGCGGGAAAAAATACGATAATAACCATATATGTAGTTTGTCGATGGGAATGAGCGGAGATTTCGCAGAGGCGATTTCTGCCGGTGCGAATATGGTCCGGGTGGGCACCGCCATTTTCGGGGAAAGAAATTATAAGCTCTGATGATGGGAGATATAGACAATGGGCATTAAGGATAATTTGAAAAGACTGATCACGCAGCCCTTGGATGATAATTACGATGATTTTGAGGAAAAGCCCAAGGCACAGCCTGCCGCATGGACCGGTACCGAGACCGAGCCTGCAGCGACGGAACGCCGCAGCAACAAGGTCGTGAACATTCATGCCACCACCCAGCTTCAGGTCGTGCTGGTCAAGCCTGAGCAGTATGAGAATGCCCGGGAAATCGCGGATCATCTCCGTGAAAAGCGCACGGTGGTTATCAATCTGGAATCCACGGACAAGAATGTTTCCCGCCGGATTCTGGACTTCATTACCGGCGTGGCCTATGCACAGGATGGCAAGATCAAGAAGGTTGCTGTAAGCACCTATATTGTTACCCCGTATAATGTGGATATTCTGGGCGATCTGCTGGATGAACTGGAGAACAATGGTCTGTATTTCTGAGCGGGAAAGGATGACTTGAGTTGCTGACACCTCAGGAAGTTGCGAACAGAGAGCTGGAAAAAGCCGTTTTCGGCGGTTACGATATCAAATCAGTGGAAAAGTTTCTGGAACAGGTATCTCAGGACTATTCCACGCTTTACCGGGAAAACAGCATTCTGAAAAACAAGCTGAAGGTGCTGGTTGATAAGGTGGAGGAATACCGTGCCTCGGAGGACGCCATGCGAGTGGCACTGCTCAGCGCGGAAAAAACTGCCAAGGAGATCACCGCCGCAGCCGAAGCCCGCCGGGAAGCGGTGGACGGCGAAACGGAGGCCCGCCGCAGCGAGCTGATGCATCAGGTGGAGACCGAGGTTGAGGAATATCGGAGCCAGCTTCAGGAACAGATCCGGCAGGAGGAAGCTGCTCTGGCCATTGCCAGGCAGAGCACCGCGGATTTTGTGGAAGCTGCCAAGTCGGCGGTAGCCGCTCACGTGGAAAGCCTGCGGCACATCCATGATCTGGTGCCGGATGTGGAACCCGGCGCAGCACCTGCAGTACCGGTCCCGGCAGCCGCTGCGGAGCAGTCGGTGCAGCCGGAGGAGAAGGATGCGTCTCTGGAGGATACCCGCTCCTTTGAACTGACGGAAAGCCAGAACATTGCGGCGTCGGTGGATTCCATTGCCGAGATCATCAACCGTTCCTTTGCGGCTGAGCAGCCGGAAGAACCCAGGCAGGCAGAAGCTGCTGCGGAGCCGGAGAAACCCGCCCCTGCACCGGAACAGCGTCCCCGCTTTGATTTCCGGAATCTGCAGTCCGGCGACAGCAAGCGATAAGCAGTACCTGCGATACAGATAAGATCAGAGATATCGATCCGCTGCACAGGAAAAAATGCTGTGCAGCGGTTTTTTCTGCTTGCAGTGCGGTTTGTTTTATAGTAGAATACATCGGTTAACATACATTGGAAATCAGCATCGAAAGGATTGAGCATAGATATGGCACAGGACTACAAAGCCACACTGAATATGCCCCAGACCGATTTCCCCATGAAGGCTGGCCTTGCCCAGCGGGAGCCCGGCTGGCTGGCTGCGTGGAAAGAAAAGGATATTTACGGCGGGCTGCAGAAGCGCGGTGAGGGAAAACCCCGTTTTATTCTGCATGACGGGCCTCCGTTCTCCAATGGCAAGATTCACATGGGTACTACCCTGAATAAGTGCCTGAAGGATTTTATTAACCGCTACAAAGCCATGACCGGCTATCATGTATCTTATACCCCCGGCTGGGACAACCACGGTATGCCCATCGAATCCGCCATTATCAAGCAGCAGAAGCTGAACCGCAAGCAGATGTCCATTCCCGAGTTCCGGGATGCCTGCCATGAGTTTGCCCAGAACTATGTGGACATCCAGATGGATCAGTTCAAGCGTCTGGGCGTTCTGGCGGACTGGGATCACCCCTACCGCACCATGGACCCCAAGTTTGAGGCGGAGGAAGTCAAGGTATTCGGCCGGATGTACGAGAAGGGCTACATCTACAAGGGCAAGAAGCCGGTTTACTGGTGCCCCAAGGATGAGACCGCTCTGGCAGAAGCCGAGATCGAATACGCGGAGGATCCCTGCAAATCCATCTTTGTCAAGTTCGCCGTGGCGGATTCCCATGGCCTGCTGGACAATTATCAGAATATCTTCTTCGTGATCTGGACTACCACCACATGGACGCTGCCCGGCAATCTGGCCATCTGCCTGAACGGGGAGCTGGACTATGTGCTGGCGAAGAATCCGGAGAACGGTGAGATCTATATTCTGGCGAAGGAACTGAAAAAGAGCGTCGAGGAAGCCTGCAATCTGCCCGAGCTGGAGATTCTGGAGACCCGCAAGGGCGCTGAGTTCGAGCTGATGACCGCGAAGCATCCGCTTTACGACCGTACCAGCGTCATCCTCAACGGCGACCATGTTACGCTGGACGCCGGTTCCGGCTGCGTCCATACCGCACCCGGACATGGTCAGGATGACTATGAGATCTGCCGGAAGTACGATGCTTCCGGAAAGACCGAGATCGGCATTATTGTACCGGTGGATGACCGGGGCCGCATGAACGAGCTGGCCGGCAAGTACGAGGGTCTGACCACCGATGAAGCCAACACCGCCATTTTTGACGATCTGCAGGCCATCGGCGCACTGCTGGGCTGGAAGCAGATCCTCCACCAGTACGCTCATTGCTGGCGCTGCAAGAACCCCATCCTGTATCGTGCCACCGATCAGTGGTTCTGCTCCGTGGACGCCTTCAAGGATCAGGCCGTTGCCGCTGCCCAGCAGGTGAAGTGGATGCCCGACTGGGGCAAGGGCCGCATGGAAGGCATGATCCGGGAGCGGGCCGACTGGTGCATCTCCCGCCAGCGCCACTGGGGTCTGCCGATTCCGGTGTTCTACTGCGAAAGCTGCCATAAGCCGGTCTGCACCGGCGATACCATCGCAAAGATTTCCGATACCTTCCGTGCCGAAGGCTCCAACGCATGGTTCCTGAAGGATGCTGCCGCCCTGCTGCCTGCTGACTTTGCCTGCCCCTTCTGTGGAGGAAAAGAATTCAGCAAGGAAACCGATACGTTGGACGGCTGGTTTGACTCCGGTTCCACCCATGTGGCGTCCATGGCGCTGGACAGCCCCGGCGTGTGGCCTGCCGACCTGTATCTGGAGGGCGGCGACCAGTATCGCGGCTGGTTCCAGTCCAGTCTGCTCACCGCCGTTGCCACCAGGGGCGCAGCACCCTACAAGGCCGTGCTGACCCACGGCTGGACGGTGGACGGGCAGGGCCGCGCCATGCACAAGTCTCTGGGCAACTCCGTCCTGCCGGACGAGCTGGTTCCCAAGTACGGCGCGGAGCTGCTGCGTCTGTGGGCCGCTTCCGCCGACTACAAGCTGGATATGCGCTGCTCCGACCCCATCTTCAAGCAGCTCAGCGATAAGTATCTGAAAATCCGCAACACCGCCCGCTACATTCTGGGCAATCTGGATGGCTTCGATGCCGACACCGTGCTGCCCTTCGGCCAGCTGGAGCCGCTGGATCGCTGGGCCGTCAGCCGCCTGAACAGCCTGATCGCCCGCTGCCGCGAAGCCTATGACAACTATGAATTCTATGCCGTGACCTATGCCATCCATACCTTCTGCGTCACGGATATGAGCAGCTTCTATCTGGATATCATCAAGGATCGTCTGTACTGCGAGAAGCGGGACGGGCAGCTACGCCGCAGCGCCCAGAGTGCCATCTGGTACATTCTGGATGCCATGACCCGGCTGCTGGCGCCTGTCCTCTCCTTCACCGCGGAGGAAATCTGGGAGGTACTGCCTCATCAGAGCAAGGATGATCCGGAAAGCGTGATGTACAACGATATGCCTGCCGCCCGGGAGGACTGGAACCTGAGCGAAGCGGACAACGCAGGCTGGGATCTGATCATGAAGATCCGCGCCGATGTGCTGAAGGCACTGGAGCTGGCCCGCAGCGAAAAGGTGATCGGCAAGCCGCTGGATGCGGAAGTGGTGATCCATCTGGCCGGTGCGGTGAAGAAGGAAGCACTGGAAGGCTTCGACCTGAAAACCATCTGCATCGTGTCCAAGGTCACTGTGACGGAGGACGGTGCGGAAGGCGTGGAGGCCGGTGTGAACAGCGGCGTTCAGGTGACGGTCACGCCCTCTCAGGCACCCAAGTGCATCCGCTGCTGGAATCATGACGAGCACGTAGGCGAGGACAGTGAACATCCTGAGCTGTGCCCCCGCTGCGCCGCCGTTCTGAAGGCGTAAGGTTCGAATACAGAATCACAGGAGTCAGAAGTCGGGAGCAAGGAGCGCATCCAAGCTTCTGACCTTCTGACTCCTGTTTTCGGAAGGAGTGGATTTCACTTGCTGTATCTTCTGCTCAGTGCGATCATTGTAGCGCTGGATCAGTGGTTCAAAAGCTGGATCGTGGGGTATTTTGCCGCAGGCAGCGGTCAGCTCACGCTGATTCCCGGCGTGTTTGGGTTGACGCTGGTGCATAATCCGGGCGCAAGCTGGGGCATTCTCAGCGGAAAAACGGATTTCCTGCTGATCGTCACCCTGATCGTGTGCATCGGTCTGATCGCCGCGCTGATCATGAAAAAACCGGCCGCGCGGCTGGGGAGACTCAGCCTTGCCTTTGTGCTGGGCGGCGCGGTGGGCAATGCCATTGACCGGCTGCTGCAGGGCTATGTGGTGGATATGTTCGAGACGCTGTTTGTGGAATTTCCCATCTTTAACATTGCCGACTGCTTTATCTGCATCGGTGCAGGTCTGATGATCCTGTGGGTGATTCTGGACGAGGTGCGGGAACGGAAAGCGAAGCAGAACGGGAACGAAGGGGAGCAGAAGCATGAGAACTGAGCTGCTGGCGGATATTCCGGATGAGGATACCCGGCTGGATGCGTTCCTTGCCGCCAACCTGCAGGAGCTGAGCCGCAGCCGCATCCAGCAGCTCATCGGGGAAGGCTGCGTTACGCTGGACGGCAAAGCGCTGAAGAAAAACTATCGGGTGGGCGCAGGCGACCTATTCGCCGTGGAGGTGCCGGAGCTGCGCCGGGCCGAACCGGAGCCGGAGAACATCCCGCTGGACATTGTGTATGAGGACGGGGACCTGATCGTGCTGAACAAACCCAAGGGTCTGGTGGTGCATCCTGCGCCGGGTCACGAAAGCGGAACGCTGGTGAATGCCTTGCTGTACCACTGCGGGGACACGCTCAGCGGGATCGGCGGCGTCAGCCGTCCGGGGATCGTGCATCGGCTGGATATGGATACCTCCGGCCTGATGCTTTGCGCCAAGAATGATCGGGCGCATCGGCTGCTTTCCGACCAGCTCAGCGACCGGAGCCTGAGCCGGGAATACGAGGCAATCCTGCGGGGAACGCCGAAGGAGCAGAGCGGGACGGTGGATGCACCCATCGGCCGTCATCCCACCGACCGGAAACGGATGGCTGTCATCCGGGAGCATTCCCGCCCTGCCGTGACCCATTACCGGGTGCTGGAAAGCTTCCCGGGTTACAGCTATGTACGCTGCAAGCTGATGACCGGGCGCACCCATCAGATTCGTGTGCATATGGCCTATTTGGGACATCCCGTGGCAGGAGACCGGGTTTACGGCGGCGGAGAGGTGCTGGGCCTCAGCAGCCAGTGCCTCCACGCGCGGCAGATTTCGTTTATTCATCCCACTACCGGACAGGCCATGACCTTTGAAAGCATACTGCCTGCAGAATTTCAGCAGGCACTTACAAGGCTGCGGGAGGAAGCGTAAGCGGCCCGGACTTTACCGCTTTGGGAATGCGGATGGTCAGCAGCAGGTCTTCGCCTGTTTCCTGGCGATCCAGCATGGCATTTACACCGCTGCGCTTCATCATATCCAGACCTCGGGTCAGTGTATTGAGGAAAATCCGAACATCCTTCAATATGATGACCGGAGGTTTTCGTTTGCTCTTTTCCGGTTTTGCGGGAGACGGAGCCAGCAGCGCATCCACGCAGCCTTCCGTTTCTGCCACGGTGAGACGATCCCGCAGCATCAGCGCCAGTGCCTGTTCCACCAGCTCCATGCTTTCCAGCCGCAGCAGCGCCCGGGCATGACGCTCGCTGAGTCCCGCATCCCGGATGGCCCGCAGCGTTTCCGGCGGCAGACGCAGGATCCGCAGCTTGTTGGCAATGGCGGACTGGCTTTTGCCGATGTATCGGGCGGCTTCCTCCTGCGTCAGTCCGTAGGTACGGATCAGGTTCCGCAGACCTTCGGCCTCCTCCACAAAGTCCAGATCCTTTCGCTGCAGGTTTTCCACCAGAGCCAGCAGACCGGAATCCCGGTCGTCCACCGTCAGCAGAATGCAGGGCACGGTGTCCAGACCGGCCAGCATCGCGGCCCGCAGCCGCCGTTCCCCGGCAATCAGTTCGAAACCGCCGGGAAGCTTGCGGACGCTGAGCGGCTGCAGGATCCCATACTGACGAATGCTGTCCCGCAGCTCCGTAAGAGAGTCCTCGGTGAATTGCTGCCGTGGTTGATTGGGATTGGGACGGATAGAACCAACCGGCAGGTTGACGATTTTCCGACTGTAGAATAATCCGGAAGATTTCATATGGCATCTCTCCTTTCCCGCCAAGCTTATCCATTTCCCGCGAAAAAAACGGCCGAAAACCGTCGGCAAAATGAAATATTCATTTTCGGGAGAAAATTGAATGGAACAGATGACAAATGAAGAAGATTATAGTATAATGCCAAAATCTGTGTGCCGCAGGCACCGGATATGCGGAAAACGAAAGGAGTACATAGAGGAAAATGCTGCTGAATCGGTATATCAACAAGTATTACCGGAAGCTGTGGTATCTGTTCCTGCTGGGCATCATTGCCCTTGTGGTGGTGGATGTGGTACAGCTGTATGAGCCGGAATTTCTGGGTCAGATCGTGGATCATCTGAAACAGAACGAAACGCCGGACAGCGTTTTTATCGGCAGAATCTGCGGAAAGCTGCTGCTGGTAGGGGCGGCTATGTTTGCGGGGCGTCTGGTGTGGCGTGTCTGCCTGCTGAATGCCTCCAGCCGGATCGAGACCGGCCTGCGTCATGAGATGTTTCGAAAAAGCGAGCGGCTGTCCCAGCAGTATTACCATGAGACCAAGGTGGGTTCCATCATGTCCTGGTTTACCACGGATCTGGAGACCATCGAGGAATACACCGGCATCGGCACGGTGCAGATGGTGGACGCCTTCTTTCTGGGCATTCTGGTCATCATCAAGATGTTCCGGCTGGACTGGGCACTGACGCTGTTTGCCCTGATCCCCATGCTGTTTATCGTGATATGGGGCGCTCTGGTGGAAAAGTACATGGCCATGAAGTGGGAGGAACGGCAGAAAAACTATGACGCCCTGTATGATTTCACGCAGGAGAACTTTACCGGGATCCGCGTCATCAAGGCCTTTGTGAAGGAAACAAGCGAGCTGCACGCCTTTGCAAAGGTGGCAAAGAAAAACAAAGATTCCAATATCTCCTTCGTCCGGGTGTCCGTATTCTTCGATGTGGTCATCGAGTGGATTATTGCCGCCATCTTCTGTATGATTCTGGGCTTTGGTTCCTGGTTCGTATACGCGGAGATTTCCGGAAACCCGGTGGTGATGCTGGGTCACACCGTCAGCCTGACCACCGGTCAGCTGGTGACCTTTGTAGGGTATTTCGATACGCTGGTCTGGCCGCTGATCGCCATGGGTTCTCTGGTGACCATGTTCAGCCGCGCCCGCACCTCTTTGAAGCGGGTCAGCGCATTTCTGGATGCACCGGAGGATGTGAAGGATCCGGAAAACGCCATAGAGCTGGAGCATGTGCAGGGCGAGATCGAGTTCCGGGATCTGAGCTTTGCCTATCCCTCCGCAGAGGAACGGGAGATCCTGCGGCATGTCTGCTTTACCATTCACGCAGGGGAGACGGTGGGCATCGTAGGCCGCATCGGCAGCGGAAAGTCCACGTTGGTGACGCTGCTGACCCGGCTGTACAATCTGAAACCCGGCACGCTGCTGCTGGACGGAAAGGATATCATGGACTGTTCCCTTCGTTATGTCCGGGATGCGGTGGCCATGGTGCCGCAGGATAACTTCCTGTTTTCCGATTCCGTTGCCAACAACATCGGCTTTTCTCAGGATGCACCAGAGCGGGAGACCATTCGCCGCGCGGCGGAATTTGCCGATGTGGCGGGCAATATCGAGGATTTCAAGGACGGCTATGAAACCATGACCGGGGAACGGGGCGTGACCCTGTCCGGCGGTCAGAAGCAGCGCATTTCCATTGCCCGGGCCTATCTGAAAAACGCGCCTATTCTGGTGATGGATGACTCCGTTTCCGCCGTGGACGTGAAAACGGAGGAAACGATTCTGGGCAACATACGCCGGGAGCGGGCGGGAAAGACCACCATCGTCATTGCGTCCCGCGTTTCCACCGTGTCCCAGTTCGATAAAATCCTTGTCATGAACGAGGGCACCGTGGAAGCCTTTGATTCCCCGGCAAAGCTGATGCAGACTTCCCCCACCTATCAGAAGATGGTGTATCTGCAGGAGCTGGAAAAGGAAGTGGAAGGAGGTAACCGCTGATGGATGTGGAACTGGAAGATCTGGACGAAAAAGAAAAACTGAAAGGCGATAAAAAGATTCCCACCCGTGTGCTGCTGAAACGAACACTGCAGTATGTGAAGGGCGAGACATGGCGCTTTGTACTGGCCGGTGTGCTGATACTGGTCAACGTGGGACTGGATATCATTCTGCCGCTGTTCATGTCCACCATCGTGGACAATCTCCAGTCCGAGCATATGGATCTGCGTTATATCCTGATTCTGGTGTTTTCCTATTTCGGCATCTGCCTGATCAACAACGGCTTCCTGTATGTGGAGTCTATGATTCTGCAGAAGGCGGGCCAGAGCATTATCTATACCTTGCGAATGGATGTATTTCGCCACATCGAGGGGATGAGCCAGAACCAGTTTACGGAAATGCCGGTTGGCTCCCTTGTTACCCGTGTCACCTCCTATACCCAGTCCATGAGTGACCTGTTCACCAATGTGCTGGTCAGCGTGATCCGGAATCTGGTTACGCTGGTGGGCGTGTACGCCATCATGTTCACCCGGAATGTGCAGCTTTCTCTGGTGCTGCTGCTGCCGGTGGCCATCGTGTTCGTTACCTCTGTGTTTTTCTCCAAAACCGTAGGAAAGATTTTTCGTCAGGAACGGGCAAATGTGTCCGACCTGAATACCTTCCTAAATGAGAACCTGTCCGGTATGCGGATCACTCAGATCTTCAACCGGCAGCAGCGGAAGGACGAGGAATTCAGCGAAAAGAACGAGGCTCTGCGTAAGACCCGACTGAAGGTAGTCGTGGCCTTTGGCCTCTATCGCCCCTTCGTCACCTTTGTCTATGTGGCATCATTGGCGCTGATCTTCAAGTTCGGCGTGGATGCGGCGCTGAGTCCCGGCGACATTCTGGCATTTTATCTGTATGCGGGTAAGTTCTTTAACCCGGTGCAGCAGCTTGCGGATCAGCTCAATAATATTCAGAAGGCCATGTCCGCCTCCGAGCGCCTGTTCAACCTGATGGATGTGGAACCGGAGGTGCGTGATCTGCCGGAAGCGGTGGCGGTAGAGCATTTTGAAGGTCGCATCGAGTTCAAAAATGTGTGGTTTGCCTATACCCCCGGTGAGTGGGTACTGAAGGATGTATCCTTCACCATTGAACCTAAGCAGACCTGCGCCTTCGTAGGCGCCACCGGCGCGGGCAAAACCACGATTCTCAGCCTGATCGTCCGCAACTATGAGATTCAGAAGGGTCAGATTCTGATCGACGGCATGGATATCTCAAAGATTCAGATCAAATCCCTGCGAAAAGCGGTGGGACAGATGCTGCAGGATGTGTTCCTATTCAGCGGTACCATCAAAAGCAATATTTCCCTCCATGATGAGACCATTCCGGACGCGGAGATCATGCGGGCCTGCCGTTACATCGGTGCGGATACCTTTATTGAAAAGCTGCCGGAAAAGTATGAGGAACAGGTCATTGAGCGGGGCGAGAATTTCTCGCAGGGCCAGCGTCAGCTGCTGTCCTTTGCCCGCACGGTGCTGCATAAGCCACAGGTGCTGATTCTGGACGAGGCTACCGCCAACATCGACACGGAGACGGAGGTTCTGATTCAGGAGTCGCTGGAAAAGATGCGGAGCATCGGCACCATGCTGGTGGTAGCGCACCGGCTTTCCACTATCCAGCACGCTGACCAGATCATCGTTCTGCAGAACGGCGAAGTGCTGGAAAAGGGAAATCATCAGCAGCTTCTGGCAAAGCACGGGTATTACTGGAAACTGTACGAGCTGCAATTTGCCCATCAGGCATAAAAACGGAGCGGTGACGCCGAAAATCGGTATCACCGCTCTGTTTCTGCATTTTAGGGCGTTTTATAGGACAGTTCCTTCGCTAGAATCGACTTATCAAAAAAAGACAAGACGCGGAGGAAACAACGATGCGAGGATATTTTACTGCAAACGGATATTACGGACTGGTAAACGGCAGATATATGCTGTTTGCCTCCGAGAGTGATTATTACGAAGCCATGCAGGATGAGGACTGAGACTTACAGCAGAACCACATCTGCTTCCCGGCAGAGCCGCAGGGTGTCATCGTCCCAGATGCTGGCCTGCACCTCACCGATATGGGCCTTGCCCAGCAGCAGCATACTCAGACGGCTCTGACCGATGCCGCCGCCGATGGTGAGCGGAAGCTCCCCGTTCAGCAGCATAGCGTGATAGGGCAGGCTGCGGCGGCTGTCACAACCGGAAACGGTCAGCTGCCGGTCCATGGCTGCCGGGTCCACACGGATGCCCATGCTGCTCAGCTCCATGGCAATGCCGAGAAGCTCGTCCCAGACCAGAATGTCTCCGTTCAGCGTCCAGTCGTCATAGTCCGGTGCACGGCCGTCGTGGGGCTTGCCGGAGCGGAGCGCACCGCCGATCCCGTGGAGGAATACCGTCTTGTGCTCCTTCACAAAGGCATTTTCCCGCTGCTTTGCGGTGTAATCCGGATACAGATCCTCCAGCTCCTGCGCTGTGACAAAAGTGACCTGCCGATTCAGCTTGGGCAGACTCTGCAGTTGGGGATAGATGGCCTGCATGGTGTCCTGCGTGTCGCAGATGGCCTCCACGATTTTGCTGACGGTATCATATAAATATTCCTTCGTGCGATCCTCCGGAGAAAGAACCTTCTCCCAGTCCCACTGATCCACGTAGACGGAGTGCAGGTTGTCCAACTCGTCCTCATCCCGGCGGATGGCGTTCATGTCCGTATACAGACCCTTGCCGGGAAGGAAACCATAGCGTTTCAGCGCCAGCCGCTTCCATTTGGCCAGCGACTGCACCACCTCCGCCCGGGTATCCGAACGCAGAATATCGAAGGACACCGGCCGCTCGACTCCATTCAGATTGTCATTCAGTCCGGAATTCTCGGCCACAAACAGCGGTGCGGATACCCGGTACAGATTGAGCAGCGCACCCAGACGATCCTCAAACAGCCGTTTCAGCAGGCTGATGGCCTTCTGCGTGTCGTAGATGGAGAGCAGACTTCTATAGCCTGCGGGGATAGCGGTCTTCATGGTGTTACCTCCTGAAAATGGGAATATCCCGTATATTAGCGTATGAAAGTAGCAAAGTCAAGAGCAGACGAAAAAAAGCCCGGGCGCGTTGAGCACCCGGGCTGTGCGGTTTTCTCAGATCATTCTGGCAATGGCGTCGGCACAGGCGGTGGCATTCATGATATTGGCAGGAGATACGCAGTCACCCAGCAGGTAAAACTCCGGCGCGCAGTCGTGCAGGACGGTGGCAGCCTCCCGCTGGGGACGCTGACCCACCGCGTAGATCACCGTGTCGCCCTTGTACAGCGTACCGCCGCCGATCACGCCCTCGGAGGTGATTTCCTCCGCGCGGGTGGAGAGGTGAACGCCGATGCCGTATTTCCGGATCTCCACATCCAGCGCTTTCAGGTGCAGCTGATTGCCGCCGTCGCTGATGTGATCCAGCATTTCGATAATGTCCACCTTTTTGCCCAGCATACTCAGATAGATGGCCAACTCCACGCCCACCAGACCGGCGCCCAGAATCACGGCCTTTTCGCCGCATTCGTCCGGATGCGTGTAAATGTACTCGGCGGAGTATACATTCTCCCCGTCAATGCCGGGAATGGGCGGCTTCACCGGACGGGCACCGGCAGCGGCGATGATCACATCCGGCTGGATTGCCTGACACAGCTCCGGCGTGACCTCTGTGTTCAGCCTGAGATCAATGGCGCTGCGGGCGACCCGGGCGGCCTGCTGATTCAGATAGAAGTCCAGCTTGCTCTTAAACGGCACATTCCGCTCACAGCGCAGCGCACCGCCCAGTTCTCCGGTCTTTTCACAGAGAATGACCTTGTGACCCCGCTGTGCGGCAGTCAGCGCGGCCTGCATACCACCCACGCCGCCGCCTGCCACCAGAACGGTCTTTTTCTCCTCCACAGGCACGGGAACGCTGTATTCCAGCTCCCGGCCGATCTCCGGGTTGATGGCGCAGCGGAACTGGCCGCTGTTCAAAAGGCCGGAGAAGCAGGCGAGGCAGCGCATACACTTCCGCACCTCCTGATCCTGCCCGGCACGCAGCTTTTTCGGCAGATCCGGGTCGGCGATCAGACCGCGGGCGATTTCAATGATATCCACCTTGCCGGAGCCGATCAGCTCCTCCATGATCTCCGGATTGCCGTGGGCACCCACGGTAGCTACCGGCGTTTTCACGTGCTTTTTGATTTCTTCCGCATAGATGGCATTGCATCCGTCCGGCAGGAACATGCTGGGATGGGTCACGGTAAAGACCTCACTGACCTCGTGGCTGCCTGCGGAAACATGGATCAGGTCGCAGTGCCCGTCCAGCTGCTGGGCAAATTTGATGCCTTCTTCCACATCGTAACCGCCGGCATAGCATTCGCTGCCGGAGATCCGGACCTCGATGGGGAACCGAGGGCCTACTTCCTTCCGAATGGCGTCCAGAATGGAAACGGTGAGCCTTGCACGATTTTCAATGTCCGGGCCGCCCCACTTGTCCTTCCGGGTGTTCAGAGAGGGGGAGAGGAACTGACTCAGCAGCCAGCCGTGTCCGGCATGAACCGTGACCATGCCGTAACCATTGGCCTTGGCCAGCTTCGCCGCCTCTGCATACTTCCGGATGGTGCGCTGGATGAAATCCTCATCCATGGCCAGCACAATGCGGCCCTCAATTTCGGTATCCACCGGGCCATAGGCCAGACCGCGGCTCTCCGGACCGGTGATGCCCAGACCACGGTTGGCATACATGCCGGAATGCTGCAGCTCCACGGAGGGGACCGCCCCGTAGCGCCGGATGTCCAGCGCACAGCGATTCAGCGCATGGGCGGCAAAGGGATCGTCCATCCGCACATGGTAGGAGGCTCCGCGTCCGTACTGAGAATCCACCACGCATTCACCCAGCGTGACAGCGGCAGCACCGCCCTTTGCCTTGCGGGCATAGTATGCAGAAGCCTCCGGCGGCAGAACGCCCTCCCGGTCCATGTCCTGATAACCGGTAGGCGCGGCAAAAATACGGTTTCGGTACAGAGTACCGGCGATTTCAATGGGGGCAAACAGATGCGGGTATTTCAGCATGGCGGTATTCCTCCCTTGAATATCTGTAAAATAGAGAATTGCTTCATGAAATGGTAACAGTATAACACCGAAACCACCTGTTTTCAACGGAGGAACCGCAGAAAAAGCAAATCGGCTCCGCAGCGGAAATGCTGCGGAGCCGAAACAGGTCACTTTTTCATTTGTCCGGGAAGTTCCAGCAGCTCCGGTGTGGAAAGCAGCTGACGGAACCGGCCAAAGGCCTGCGCGAAATACACACCGGGTGCGATGCGCTCGTCCATAACAATGCCCAGCGGAATGCAGCGGTCAAACACAATGCCGTCCTTGCTGCGGCGGGGAACCTCCCGCATATTGCCCATGGTGATAGCAACGCTGGTGGTGCCAAATTCATACACGTGATGGTAAATGCTGTTGGTGCGGATGCTGGCCAGATTGGAGATCAGCAGGGAGGCGTGGAAGGGACTGGCCTTGATCAGCCAGTTGGGCAGGAGACCGTACCGGTCCAGAAAACGAATCAATGCCAGCGCGGTGCCGGTCAACAGACGAAGCTTCAGAAGCACCCGCATGGCCTTGTCCATACGGTTCTGATTCTCCGCATTGCGGCTGGACTCGATGAAATCGGTGATCTTCTGCTGGACATCGAATACGGTGTCTCCGTCATCCAGATAGATTTTTGCCATGGTTTCCTGACTGACATCACCCGGACGCAGCACCACCAGAGAAACGGTCTTGTCCCGATGCTGATATACGGTTTTGTTGCCGATAAAGCGGTTCAGCGCCGGGTATTCCTCCATCAGCCGCAGGTAGGCGGTGGTCATCAGCGCCATGTGACTGATGGGACGGCCTTCCCTGCGCTTCTGATTCATATAATTTCGCAGCGGTTCTTCGGGAATATCCACTGTGATCATGTTCATGGAATCGTAACGATGCGTCATGAAGAAGGGGATCAGAGCATACATTGGCTGCTCAACTTCTACCTTGATACCGTCTTTTCGCATGATCGGTCCTCCTTTTGCGGTGGCAGCAGGCGACTTGCGCCCGATAGGCGTACTTTACTAGGATTTCAGCCATTTGTCAATATGCCAAAAAATACTTGCAATAGCTGGAAATCAGAGCTATAATGCGACTTTGTGATTCCCATAGGAATCCACCGGAAAAGAGGCAAAACAATGATGCAGGCTATTTTATCTGTCGGCATTGCCATGATCGCGGGACTGTTGCTGACAAGAATTTTTACCCGGATGAAGCTGCCGGATGTGACCGCTTATCTGGTGGCGGGTGTGCTGATCGGCCCCTGTGTGCTGGGACGGCTGGGGATTCCCGGACTGGGCTTTGTCACGGAGGAAGCGGTGGACTCTCTGAGCTTTCTCAGCGATATCGCGCTGGGCTTTATTGCCTTTGCCATCGGCAGCGAGTTCCGGCTCAGCAAGCTGAAGGAGATCGGCAGACAGGCCACTGTTGTGGGCATTGTGCAGAGCGTGATGGCTGCCGTGCTGGTGGATGGGGCGTTGCTGCTGC
The DNA here is from genome assembly GCA_002314635.1 of Clostridiales bacterium UBA1774. Classification (GTDB taxonomy): domain Bacteria; phylum Bacillota; class Clostridia; order Oscillospirales; family Oscillospiraceae; genus UBA1774. The sequence goes on along the minus strand of DCGQ01000004.1, from coordinate 61,543 downwards.
TCCATGTATTTCTGGGTGACAAGCTGCCCGTCAGCATGGCGCTGACGCTGGGCGCAATCGCTACCGCTACCGCCCCCGCTGCCACGCTGATGGTGGTGCGCCAGTATAAGGCCAAGGGTGCGGTTACGGATATCCTGCTGCCGGTGGTGGCATTGGATGACGCGGTGGGTCTGGTGGTATTCGCCATTTCCTTCGGTGCGGCACAGGCCATGATTCAGGGCGGCGTGAACCCGGCAGAGGTGTTCCTTGCGCCGGTGCTGGAGATCGTGCTGAGTCTGGTGCTGGGCACAGTGCTTGGCTTCCTGCTCACATGGGTGGAGCGCTTCTTCAATTCCAACAAGAACCGTCTGACGCTGATGACCGGCTGTGTGATCTTAACCGTTGCCCTGAGCAAGCTGACCTTCCGGGTGGGCGATTTGGAGGTGGGCTTCTCCGCACTGCTGGTATGTATGATGCTGGGTACGGTGTTCTGCAACGCCTGTCCGCTGTCGGAGGACCTGATGGAAAAGGAGGAAAACTGGACCGCGCCGATCTACACGCTGTTTTTCGTCCTTTCCGGCGCCGCGCTGCGCTTTGATGTGTTCGGCGATATTGCCATTGTAGGCATCGGACTTGTGTACATCCTGACCCGCTGCGTGGGCAAGTTCTTCGGCTCGTGGCTCAGCACCACGGCTACCCACTGTCCGCCGCAGGTCTGCAAATGGCTGGGCATCACCCTGTTTCCGCAGGCCGGTGTGGCGCTGGGTATGTGTATGCAGGCCACCGAGCTGGGCGAACAGGGCATCCTGATCCGGAACATCATCCTGTTCAGCGTGCTGGTGTATGAGCTGGTAGGCCCGGCACTGACCAAGATGGCGCTGACGAAATCCGGCGACATTCAGCCTCAGACCTCGGAAGTGAAAAACCGCCGCCAGCTGAAGCTGGATGCTGCGGAGAAAAAGTAAGAAAAGCAGAAGCTGCGGGGCATGGGCTCCGCAGCTTCTGTGTTATGCGGTTTGTTTTTTTGAGAAATGACGGCGCTTGTTGGTGAGCAATAAACCGAAGCACAGTAAAAAGCCAACGGCGGTACAAAGGAGTGCCCAGTGCAGAGGCGTATATTGGTACTCAAACAGAATCTGCGAGTTTCCATCAGAAATCGGAACTGCCATTAATCCGTTAATATTTAGAATATCAACAGGATTCCCGTTTACTGAACAATGCCAGTACTGATCATACGGCACACTAAAAAAAGCATATCCTCCATAGTCAGAGTATATTTCACTTGCAAAGGAGTTTCTTCCGATTTGAAAATTAATATTTTCAGTGCGAAGAACAGGGCCGTCGGTCATTACCTCGGATGGACTAATGTGGGGCATGCTGTTGGCTGCAGTATCGGTATCATTATCTTTTACGACCATATATCTGTGCATAATGGATGCGGCTTTGTCTGGGTCAAAAGACAAAAACTCACTTTCCGTAATGTAACTGGTGTATACCAAACCACCTACGGGGATTGCATCCGGATTCTCCTGCAGGTACATAGTCTGCCCATTGGAGTTGGTCAGAATCTGAGATTCTCCCAGATCCGGATCGGGCGTCAGACTGACAATGTATCGTGCGGCCAGTAGGTTTTTGACCCCATCGGAGCCTTCATAAGTCCGGGTTGTACGCGGTAAGTTCAAGTACGTATAGAATTCTGTGATCGAGTTGCTGCATGTAGAAATGAAGGAATTGATTGATGGCAAGGAATTCGTCATGTTTTGATTGTAGTATGTGTAAGAAATACCCTCGTCAAAATAATAGCGATATGGCCCAATATTTGATGGCAGCTGAGATGGAATCTCTGTTATGTACGTGACAGCACTATTCATACTACCATGTGGGAAATTGCGGAATTCTATTCCGGTATTATCCGGTTTTTGAAAAGAATAACTGCCGATTGATATGCTGAATAACACTGTAGCGGCCAGAATTACACCTATAGTTAGATGACGGAGTGAAAAAGTCCAATTACGATAGGAATAGAAAAAGAACAGTGTTGTACATCCAAGGCCGATTGTCAGAATCAAAAAATATTTCCCCAATGTTGCGGACGATCCTCCGGCCAGTGTTCCAGTAAGTGCCGATATAACAAATATTCCAAATGAATAATACTGGATTTTCGACCGATATGTACCCAAATCTTCACAGACCTTTGCGGTAACCAATGCAAGGATCAGATCAATCATAAAGAGCCATCGCCCGTATTGATCAGCAGAAAAGGCAATAAAAACGCTGTTCAGAATGGGAAATACGGAAATGATCAGGCAACAGACGATTATTCGGGAAAAACGATCGCGGTTTTCAGACAGATATAGAAGTACAAAAAGCATGCCGAACAGCGGCAGATACGCTCCCCAACTGTCCCAAGTAGAAATATGATTGAATGTGTAGTCATTCATGGATTCTGCTGGCAGAAAAAAGGCCTCAATGCGCTGCAAATATGAATAAAACGGCATGATAAACCAGTCAGAAAACGGAAGAAACTCTGTAGCACGCGAATTCCCAAGCATGTTGAGCAGCAGGGGAAGCGCGACAACTGCCCCCATCATGGAACCGGTCAAACCCTCAAACAGACAGGAGACAACTCGTTTGAAACAGAGACCTGCTTTTTGCTTTGGGGTAAGGTAGCTGCAGATAAAGTACAGAATAAGAAAAACCGCAGAAGCATAGAAAAAAATCGGGTTGCATAAAACATTTATCGCACAAGACAGAGCAAAGTATCCTCGCTTTTTCTCCTCAACCAGCATTTCTAATCCGGTCATCATCAGAGGGAAAAAAGCAATCACATCGTGAAAATGATAGAACACTGTATTCATGCAAGAGAATCCGGAAAAAGTATATAGAATTGCACCAATCAACACGGCTTCTCTGCAGGATAGATGACGCTTCAACCAAAGAGAGGCAGTTGCTCCGGCAACAGCAAACTTTAATAGAAAAATCCAGCCAATCAACTTCGGATAGATACTTGCAGGAAACAACAAAGACAGCCAGAAGAATGGAGACCCGATATCATAAAATGCAAAACATTCCAAATAATTACTTCCAATATCGATACTCCAGTTCCAGAGAGAGCCGCTCTTTAGCGCATCATTCATAAGCATGCCGAAGGGAATTTCCTGCGCTGTAAAATCATTGGATAGTGCAAAAGCACCGGCGTTGGCCAGTATCATTGGAACAATAACAATAGCGGCTATTAGAAAGCAGAGAATAGATGCTTCTGCTTCCACGGGAAGAACACAATGTGATTTACAAAGAATATCTTTTCTTTTCAACAGATTAACCATATCCTTTCTGTTTTTTGTTAACTATATAGCTCAGATAGTTCAATGTCAATGGCGATAAAATGCAACACCAAAATCAACAGTGATACTATTGCACTATGATGCTGAAAAGCATATAATTTTACATCATATAGCCAAACAAGGAGTATGGGTATGACAGAGAAAAAGACGGCATTGATCATTGGAGCGGGGCCGGCGGGACTGACGGCTGCATATGAGCTTCTGAAACGCTCGGAAGAATACCGGGTTATTGTGTTGGAGGAGAGCGGGACCTTCGGCGGTATCTCCCGCACGGTGGAATATAAAGGAAATCGGATGGATATGGGCGGCCACCGCTTTTTTTCCAAGGTGCCGGAGGTCAACTCATGGTGGGAGAAAATGCTGCCTACGCAGGGTGCACTGCCCGGGGACGATCGGATTCTGGGGCGGAAAAGCACGACTATGCCCGGTGGCCCGGATCCCGAGAAGACGGAACGGGTCATGCTGCGCCGAAACCGTCTGTCCCGGATTTTTTTTCGCAGCAGGTTTTTTGACTATCCCATTTCTCTCAAGTGGGAGACTCTGAAAAACATGGGTTTGGGAACCACGATACAGGTGGGTTTCAGCTATCTGTACAGCATGGTTTTCCAACGGGAGGAAAAATCGCTGGAGGATTTCTACATCAACCGTTTCGGAAAAAAGCTATACCGGATGTTCTTTGAAAACTATACGGAGAACCTGTGGGGACGGCATCCCGGCAGTATTTCTCCGGAGTGGGGTGCTCAGCGCGTCAAGGGCCTTTCCGTGACCGCGATCCTGCGGGATATTTTCGGAAAACTGCTGCACCGGAAGAACCGAAAGGTGGAGACATCGCTGATTGAGGAATTCGCCTATCCAAAACTCGGTCCCGGACAGCTTTGGGAACTGACAGCCGGGGAGGTCAGTCGACTCGGCGGCGAGATCCGGACGCATACCCGTGTTACCGGACTGAAAAAGAACGGACAGAATCGACTCACAGGCGTTATCTGCGAGAGGGAGGACGGCAGCAAAGAGCTTCTGGAGGGCAGTCTTGTGATTTCTTCCATGCCGCTGCGGGATCTGGTGGCAGGCATGAATGATGTACCGCAGGACTGCGCCGAAATCGCGGCAGGACTGCCATACCGGGATTACATGACGGTGGGTGTGCTGCTGCGGCATCTGAAGCTGAAGAACGAAACAAAAATCAAAACTCTGGGTAATATCGTGCCGGACAACTGGGTCTATGTGCATGACAGACAGGTGAAAATGGGCCGGTTCCAGATCTATAACAACTGGTCGCCCTATCTGGTGAAGGATCCGGAACACACGGTCTGGATGGGACTGGAGTATTTCTGCAACGAGGGTGATGCCCTCTGGCAGATGTCGGACGAAGACTTTGCCGGACTCGGCATCCGGGAGTTGATCACTATGGGGCTGATCGATGGGGAAGCAGATGTGCTGGACAGCCATGTGGAGCGTGTGAAAAAGGCCTACCCGGCTTATTTCGATACCTATGACCGTATTGATACGCTGCGGGACTATCTGGATACGATCCCCAATCTCTACTGCATCGGACGGAATGGTCAGCACCGCTACAATAACATTGACCATTCCATGTGTACGGCGTTTGAGGCGGTTGGGAATATCTTGAGCGGCCGGACGGACAAGCAGAATATCTGGAATGTAAATACCGAGCAGGAGTATCACGAGGAGAAAAAAGAATGCTGAGTAAACTGAAAGTCGGAAAACGGGCGGAATGGGCGGTATTGTGCCTGTTTATTGTCAGTTATATTGTGGTTACCGTTTTCCATGAACCCTGGTTTGACGAGGCACAGGCATGGCAGATCGCCCGCTGCGCCAATCTGAAGGACATTCTGTTTACCATTCCGCATTATGAGGGGCATCCGCCGCTGTGGCATTTGATTCTTGCGATCCCAGCCAAGCTGGGTCTGCCCTATGAATGGAGCCTGAAAACGGTCGCTTTTCTGATCTGCTTTGCCTATACATGGCTGATCCTGTTCCGGTCTCCCTTTCCGAGGGTGATGCGGCTGCTGCTGCCTTTCCAGTATTTCCTGTTTTATCAGTACGGTGTGATCGCCCGCCCCTATGGTCTGATTATTCTGGAGCTGCTCCTGCTGGCCATGGCATTTCCGATGAAGAACGAAAAACCCTGGCGTTTTACCGGTGTTCTGATGCTGTTGTGTCTGACCCATTCCTATGGAATCATGATCGCAGGCGGCATTGCGCTGTGCATGGTGTGGGAGCTGGTGCGGGAAAAGGGTTTGAAGCGCTGCTTTGCGGAGTTGTTCCGGGATGGCCGGACTCTATCCCTGCTTGCCCTGCTGATGCTCGCTCTGCTGATGCTCGCGGAGATCATGCCCCGGGAGGATACCTATATTGCGAGTGCGAGCCCCAATAATTCATTGTTTGCCCGCCTGCTCTGTATGATTTTCGGGATGCTTCCGGAATGCTGGTTCTGGAGCAGCGACTGGTTCAGCGTGGACGCTGTAACGCTGCAAAACATGGAATTGCCGATGCTCTCTCTGATACCGGGAACCATTGTCGGTATTATCCTGTGGCTTGCACTTTACTGCTTTTCTTCCCGGGAAAAGTTCCGGTATTTCTATGTTCCCTTTCTGGCATTTGCCGGGTTCGGTGCGGTAGTGTATATGACAGCACATCACATCGGCGTTTCGGTGGGGATTCTGCTTTTTTATATTTGGATCGAATTGACAGACAGGGAAAAAATCGGGTATGGATGGAAAAGAATGAAGCAGCGGTTCCCGCTTGAATCGAAGGACAGCAAGATTGTGAAGTACGGGCTGACATTTCTGGCGGCGCTGTGTCTGCTCATGCCTGTGTACTGGAGTGTTTCCGCGTCCGTGCATGATTTTCAAGCTGATTATTCTTACGGCCGCAGTCTTTCTGCCTATCTGAAGGAAACCGGATTGGAGAATGCCCGTATCTTCAATGTGTGGTATGAAGACAACGATTCCGAAAACCGAAGAAGCTTCCAGATGCTGGCGGACGGAGACCCCACTTTGCTGGCCTACTTTGACAGAAATATTATTGCCAATGCTGCCTGCGGCGACAGCGGGCAGCATTACAGAACACACAAAACAGTGACGGATGAGGAAATGGAGGAGGCCTTCACGGAATGGAGGGAAACGGGTATTCCGGAGGTGTTGTTCGGAACCGTTGATGTGGAACGGGTTTTCGGAGAGGAAGTTACCTCCTTTGATTATGCGCCCGTATTCTTTTATGATGTATGCTATGCTTACAAGGATGGCATTCGAAAAGGTACGGATGCACTCTATGTCCGCAATGATCTTCTGGAGCAATACGGTCTAGAACCGTTGGATACTTCGAATTATCTGATGCCGAAGTACCGAATCACGGATGAAATGCGGGAGAAGTACGAGAGCGGAGAATGGACCGTCGAGGACATTCTGGACGCGACCATCGGTGATTTCGGAAAAGAATGAACATCCCCTCCCCCGTTCCGAAAACTGCGGAGCGGGGGAAAGTTATTCCGGGGCATTCTGTCGAAAAACTCTTGATTCATGATAACCGGCGTGTTATACTTAAATGTCACTAATTGTAGCTAAAACTGCCTGCACGCAGGCAGTCGGAACAATTCATTAGGGAAGGTGAGGAATTGGAGAACTATACCAAGTACAAGCTGAAAGGGATCGACGAGCTGAAACCGTATCTGGATGGTACGGATAACATCTTCGTCATTGCCTGTAACAAGTGCTTCAAAGAGTTCGTGACCGTGGATGAGCCGGATTGTGATGAATTTGTCAAGCTCGCGACCGAGCAGGGCAAGACCATTACCGGCAGCGCCCGGGTCGATTTCCTCTGCAACAAGGTGCAGACGGAAAAGAAGCTCCAGGAGCTGATCCCCGAAGGCACGGAGAGCGTTTTCGTGATCTCCTGCGGTCTGGGCATCCAGACCATCGCGGACATGGTGAAGCTGCCCGTGTTCGCCGCCAGCAATACGCTGAACTATCATGGCAACCATGGCATGGCGCTGACCAAGAAGAAGTGCGAAGCCTGCGCTCAGTGCTATCTGAACATCACCGGCGGCATCTGCCCCGTGGTGGATTGCTCCAAGAGCCTGCTGAACGGGCAGTGCGGCGGCGCAAAGAACGGTAAGTGCGAAGTAGACCCCAACAAGGACTGTGCATGGGAAAAGATCAATCAGCGTCTGGCCGGTCAGAACCGTGTCGGCGAGCTGACTGCCCAGCCGGTCATGCTGCGGGACTACTCCAAGGTGAACCACAAGTTCATCCAGGAATATGTGAAGGAAATCCGCGAGAAGCGTTTCGATGGCTATTACGGCGGCGTGCATCCCTGCGAGCGGAAGGAAATGTCCGAGCATCTGGCACTGCAGCGCTTCCCCGAACCGGAAGTGGTGGTCATCCCCCTGTCTCAGCATTCCGGCGCTCCCGCCAAGCCCATTGTGCAGGTTGGCGACACCGTGAAGGTCGGTCAGAAGATCGGCGAGGCTGCCGCCTTCATCAGCGGCAACATCCACTCCAGCGTTTCCGGCACCGTCATTGCCATTGAGGATCGGATGCATCCCACCCGCGGCGGCCTGGCGCAGGCTGTGGTGATCAAGTCCGACGGAAAGAACGAACTGCATGAGTCCGTGAAGCCTCATAAGTCTCTGGACGAGCTGACGGCTGACGAGATCGTGGAGATCGTGAAGGAAAGCGGCATTGTGGGTATGGGCGGCGCAGGCTTCCCCACCTCCGTGAAGCTGAAACCCGGCAAACCCATCGACGCGGTTCTGCTCAACGGCTGCGAATGCGAGCCGATGCTCACTGCCGACCATCGGGTGCTGCTGGAGTTTGCGGACGATGTGATTTTCGGCCTGAAGGCCGTCATGAAGACGGTTTCCGCCCCCAAGGGCGTGATCGTCATTGAGGACAACAAGCCTGATGCGGTGGAGCTGCTGCAGGCCAAGACCGCCGATATCCCCGATATCGAGGTCTGCGTTGCCAGAACCAAGTATCCTCAGGGCGCTGAGAAGATGCTCATCAAGCGGGTCATGGGCCGTCAGGTTCCCCGGGGCGGTCTGCCTGCGGATGTGGGCGCCGTGGTGTCCAACATCAGCACCGTGAAGGCTATTTCCGACGCCATCCAGAAGGGTCTGCCTCTGATCGAGCGTGTGGTCACCGTGACCGGCGAGCGCATCAAGAATCCGGGCAACTACATCATCAAGGTCGGCACCAACGTCAAGGACATCGTCGATTACTGCGGCGGCATCACCGGCAGCGATGTGACCGTGAAGATGGGCGGCCCCATGATGGGCTTCGCTCAGGCTGATCTGAATGTGCCGGTGCTGAAGGGCTCCAACGGCATCATCGCCTTCGATACCGATCACAGCACCCCGGTGAGCTGCATCAAGTGCGGCCGCTGCGCCGACGTGTGCCCCATGGAGCTGAGTCCCCTGTACTTTGCCAAGTATGCCGACGAGGAAAACTGGCAGGGTATGCTGGATAAGAATGTGCGCGACTGCATCGAATGCAGATGCTGCGAATATATCTGCTCCTCCAAGATCCCGCTGGTCACCAAGATCAAGGCGGGCAAAAAAGCAATACAGGAGATGAAGAAGTGATATGTTAATTACCAAGCTGAAAGATCAGGAAACTATCGTATCACTGGTGACCGGCAAGGTATTCATCCTGAACTGCCATGGCTGCAAGGAAGTCAGCTTCCCCGAGCAGGAAGCCAATGCTTTGCAGAAGGAACTGCAGGCCACCGGAAACGTGACCGGTATTCTGACCACTGACTATATCTGCAATCCGGAAAATATCAAGCTGCGCCTCAGCTATCGCCAGAGCGAGATCGATGCTGCCGACACCGTGCTGGTGTTCTCCTGCGGCATCGGCGTGCAGACCATTGCCGAGTACCTGCCCGGCAAGAAGGTCGTTGCCGCCTGCGATACCGTGCCGCTGCCCGGCTTCCAGGGTGTTACCCCTCTGGAGTACGACTGCAAGCAGTGCGGTGAGTGCTACCTGAATATCACCGGCGGCATCTGCCCCCTGACTGCCTGCTCCAAGAGCCTTGTGAACGGCCAGTGCGGCGGCGCCAAGAACGGCATGTGCGAAGTCGATCCCACCATGGAGTGCGGCTGGGAACGCATCTATCGCCGCCTGAAGCAGGTGAACCGTCTGGATATGCTGAAGTGCCCTGTCCAGATCCGCAATTACGCAACCAAGGTTGATGTGACCGAGTGAGGTATCCCGTAAGGATACTGCCAGAATATTTATTGTTAGGAGTAAACATACAATGAAAATTACTGAGCTGTTTCAGCGTGGTGAATTTGTAACGACTGCGGAAGTAGGCCCACCGAAGGGCATCAACATCGATGGTGTTGTGGAAGAAGCCAAGACCTACCTCAGCGGCCTCACTGCTGTCAATGTGACCGATAACCAGTCCTCCGTCATGCGTCTGGGCTCTCTGGCCACCTGCAAGATGCTGAAAGACGCGGGTCTGAACCCCATTTTCCAGCTGACCTGCCGCGACCGCAACCGTATTGCCCTCCAGTCCGACCTTCTGAGCGCCGCCATGTTCGGCATTGATAACGTGCTGTGCCTGACCGGCGACCATACCACGCTGGGCGATCATCCCGGCGCCAAGCCCGTGTTCGATCTGGATTCCGTCTCTCTGCTGCACACCGTTGGTCTGCTGGAGAAGGGCGAGGATCTGGGCGGAAACAAGCTGGTGGGCGATGCTCCCAGCTTCGCCAAGGGCGCTGTCGTTTCCCCCTGCAGCGATTCCATTGATGCCCAGCTGGCTAAGATGGAGCGCAAGGTTATGGCCGGTGCCCAGTATTTCCAGACGCAGGCCGTGTTCGATTCCGAGAAGTTCATCGCCTTCATGGAGAAGGCCAAGCAGTTCGGCGTACCCGTGCAGGTCGGCATCATCATCCCCAAGAATGTGGGTATGGTGCGCTACATGAACGCGAATGTTGCCGGTATCCATGTGCCTGATTCCATGATCGAGGAACTGAAGGCCGACAAGGAAAAGACCAAGGCCGGTATCACCGGTGTGGAAATCGCCGCCCGCATCATCAAGGAATGCAAGCCCTACTGCCAGGGTGTTCACATCATGGCTCTGGGTTGGGAATCCAAGGTTCCCGAGATCCTGAAGCTGGCCGGTATCTGAGAATTATAAAATGTGGCCGCTGCGAAATTCGCAGCGGCCATTTTCGTTGTCTTATTCGGTTCGCAGTGCTTCCACCGGATCCTTTTTCGCAGCCACGCGGGAGGGAATCAGACCGGCGATCAGCGTCAGCACAATGCTGATGACCACCAGAATTGCACCGGCCAGAGGCGGAAGCAGGGAACGGAGATAGGGAATGTCGGTGAGCTTCTGCACGATCAGGCTGATGGGGATGTTCAGCAGCACAGTGACCAGAATACCGAGGAAGCCGGCAGCAAAGCCCACAATGGCGGTTTCCGCATTGAACACCCGGGCGATATCCCGCTTGGAAGCGCCCATGGCGCGGAGAATGCCGATTTCTCTGGTGCGCTCCAGCACGGAGATATAGGTGATAATGCCGATCATGATGCTGCTGACCACCAGACTGATGGAAACGAAGGCCACCAGCACATAGGAAATGGCGTTAATGATGGTGGTGATGGAGCTCATCAGCAGACCCACATAGTCCGTGTAGCGGATCACCTTGTCGTCCTGACCGCTTTCCTCCATCTTCTGATTGTAGGACTCGATGATCGCCACGATGGCGTCCTTGTCCTCAAAGGTGGGGGCGTAGATACTGACGGTGCTGGGCTGGCTCCGGTCATTGTAGCCGACCATTTGGAGGTTTTCCTGCAGCGTGGAATCGGAAATAGGAGAGGGCACATATTTGTCATACAGCTTGCTCAGCGCTTTGTCATCCATGACGGAGAGCTGACCGTTCAGCAGATTGACCAGTTCGGCGGTGCTGAGCGCTTCCAAACCTTCGGAGGCGGTTGCGGCATAAGCGGCAGCCAGCTTCTCCGTAGCAGCCGTCATCATAGCGGCATACAGCTCCTCATCGCTCATGGCACCCAGATACTGACGCAGCGTTTCCTCCGGAACCTGCATCTCCGCTGCGGCTGCGGGAATCATCTGCTCTACGATGTCCTCCCGGGTCAAGCCTTCCAGAGAAGCGGCGGCCATGGCCTGCAGCTCCTCCTCGGAGGGTGTGGATGCAATTTCGGAGTAGATGGCAGCCTGCGCGATGGCGGACTGTTCGCCGATCCACTGGCGGAACAGGGATGCCTTTTCCGCAGTATCCGGCTCCTGATAGGTTCCGTCGTCAAAGGGGAGACCGGTGAAAATGTCCGTATCCGGACTGGCCTGCTGTGCTTTGACCAATTCGGAATCGGCGATGGAATCCAGATACCAGTTTGCCAGATCGCTCCGATACCCCACCGCACCGGAGACCGCTGCGGCGGAGGCTTCCTCGCTGGGACGGATGATGCCAACGACCTGAAGCGTCTCGCTGCGGTCTACCACGGATTTCATATAGGCTTCGTCGCCGCTGCGGTCGATCCACAGACCGGTTTCTGCATCCTTTTCATAGCAGTCCGTGGGGAGAATGACCTTGAACTCCATGGCCAGCAGCTCATCATAGCTCCAGGATTCCACCTTTGCATTCAGATCCTTGCCGGAAAACCGGGCGTTCATCAGCTCCTGTACCTCGCTCTGATCCTTGATGCCCAGCGAGTACAGATACAGGTCATTGATTTCGTTGTTCTTATCCACGATCAGGACGATTTCATGGGAGCTGGTCGGCCAGTGACCGGCGATCACATCATACTGGGTATTCATCAGTTCCTCATTATCCAGCAGCGGCGACCAGATGTCGAGACCGCCGGAATACATGCCGGTGAAGCTGGCAGACATACTGGAAAGCGTGTCGGTATTATAAAAGGTGCCCATCATGGTCTCATACAGCGGACTGGGGTTTACCGCCGTCAGTCCCTCGGTGGTGTCGTTGCTGTAGACATACAGGGTGGTTCCGTAATCCCGGGAGATGCTGCTGATATGCTCTCCCGCGCCGCTTTCCTCGCTTTCCAGATAAGTCAGGAAGGAGCTGAGGTCATTGGCACGAAGCTGCATATTCATCATGCTGTCCACCAGATCGGACATGACGGTGCTGGAATAAACGGCGTCCAGTTCATGCTTGCTCTCCCCGCTACGCTGCTGGGCGATGGTGCTGACCAGACTGGACATATCCATGGTTTCACCGGTGATGGTCAGCGGGTAGGTACTGAGTGCGTCCTCCTGCACCCGGTCGATGTAATTCTGAATGCCGTTGCTCAGCGACAGGATTAGCGCAATGCCGATGATGCCGATGGAGCCGGCAAAGGCCGTGAGCAGTGTGCGCCCTTTCTTGGTCAGCAGGTTATTCCAGCTGAGCCCCAGCGCGGTGAGAAGGGACATGGCGGGTTTCTTTTCCGACTTTTTTTCGGTGGGAAGGACAAAGGGATTGCCCTCGGTTCTGTCCGCTTCTTCCGGTTCCAACTCCGGATCCCAGGGGTCTGAATCGTCCGTGACCTTGCCGTCCAGCAGGCGGACGATGCGAGTGGCATACTGCTCCGCCAGCTCCGGGTTGTGGGTGACCATGATGATGAGCTTTTCCCCGGAGATCTCCCGCAGCACATCCATGACCTGCACGCTGGTCTCGCTGTCCAGAGCGCCCGTAGGCTCGTCCGCAAGGATGATGTCGGGATCGTTCACCAGTGCGCGGGCGATGGCCACGCGCTGCATCTGGCCGCCGGACATCTGTGCCGGTTTTTTCTGCAGCTGATCGCCCAGACCCACACGCTCCAGCGCTTCGATGGCGCGGCGCTTCCGCTCTGCCTTGCTGACGCCGCTGAGGGTCAGAGCCAGCTCCACATTTTTCAGGACGGTCTGATGGGATATGAGCTGGTAGCTCTGAAAAACAAAACCGACGGAGTGGTTTCGGTAAGCATCCCAGTCACCGTCCTTAAAGGCCTTGGTGGATTTGCCGCGGATAGACAGATCACCGGAGGTGTAGCGGTCCAGACCACCGATGATATTCAGAAGTGTTGTTTTTCCACAGCCGGAGTGACCCAATATGGCAACAAATTCATGCTTCCGAAAACTGAGACTTACCCCCTTCAAAGCCTGAACTTCTGTATCTCCCAACTTGTAGTTTTTGACGATCTGTGATAATATCAGCATAATGGAAACTCCCTTTGATTGGTATTCCATATAGAATACCATGTGAATGTGAACAGCGTGTGAATTTCTGAGAAAAAAGCACAGAAAAAAATACTCGGATTTCAGATTCATTTGCGAAAAATTCACGACATATTCATAAATAGGGTTTATAATATCACGCATAAATCAGAAGTATCCGGAACGGGATGTTTTAGGAGGACACTGTTGTCATGAAATTTCGAAACTGGCTGATGAAAGTTATGGCGGGACGCTACGGGGGAGACCAGCTGAGCCGCGCATTGAATACCGCGACCATCGTGTTTCTGGTGCTGAGCCTGTTTCTGAGTCGAACCGGCGCAGGCAGGGTTTTCTCTACGCTGGCGCTGCTGTGTATTGCATGGGGAACCTATCGAATCCTGTCCAGAAATTTTGAAAAGCGCCGCCGGGAAAATGCGGTCTGGCTTCGGTTTTCCGGGAAGTATCTGAGCAGATATGCCGGCTCGCTGCAGGGTACAAAGCAGCGCTTCGATCAGCGCAAGGATTATAAGTTTTTCCGCTGCCCCTCCTGTCGGACATGGCTGCGGGTTCCCAGAGGAAAAGGCAAGCTGAATATCACCTGCCGCCAGTGCGGCGAACGGTTTACCCGCAACACCTGATAACTCCAAAGAAGAAAGGAATCAACCGATATGAATGACCCCTGGCAGGTACTGGGCGTATCCAGGGATGCCACCGATGAACAGGTCAAATCGGCTTACCGCAAGCTGGCGCAGAAATACCACCCGGATCTGAATCCGGGCAATGCGGAGGCGGCGGCGAAAATGCAGGAGATCAATGCTGCCTACGATCAGATCAAGAACCCGGAAAGCTATCGGGCTGCACAGGCACAGGAACAGGCTCGCCGCAATGCCCAGTCCGGCGGATACGGGTATGCCCAGCAGGAAAGTCCCTTCGGCAGCGGTTGGAATCCCTTCGAAGGCTGGGGGTATTCCGGCTGGGGTTATCAGCAGAGCGGGACCCGGCAGCAGAGCGGAACACAGTACAGGTCGGAAAACGATACCCGGTTCCGCAGCGCGAAAAGCTATCTGCAGTCGGGGCAGTACGATCAGGCGATCAATATCCTGAATACCATCCCGCTTTCGGAGCGGAATGCGGAGTGGTATTACCTTAGCGCGACTGCCAATTATCAGGTGGGAAATCGGATCACCGCTCAGCAGCAGGCCCGGTGCGCCGTTCAGATGGAACCGAGCAATGCGCTGTATCGCAATCTGCTGGAACGGATGCAGCGCGGCTCCGGCATCTATCAGCAGCAGAGCAGCATCCATATTCCCAGTATTGCCAAGATATTCGCAGGGATCTGCGCCGCCAATCTGCTGATGCGGCTTTGTCTCTGCTGCCGATTCTGAATGATCGCCGCGTTTCCGACTGCCGGAAACGCGGTTTTTATTCCCTGCATTCCGGCTTGACAAAGCGGGATGGCCTGTTGTAATCTGTCAGAGTAAAATCATCAGGAGGCATGATCATGGCAGATTATCAGATTATGGTGGATTCCGCCTGCGATGTCAACCCGGAGCTTCTGCGGGAGTGGGGCGTGCAGGTGATTGATATGAGCTTGCTGTTTGACGGCGAGGAGGAGAGCATTCCCGGTCTCAGCATCCCGGCGCCGGTGTTTTATCAGCGGCTGCGGGAGGGCGCTATGGCCAAGACCGCGGCGGTGAACAGCGAGGATTTCCGGGATACCTTTGAAGCACATCTGCGGGAGGGCCGGGATGTGCTGTATCTCAGCTTCTCCTCCGGTCTCAGCTCTACCTTCCATACAGCAGAGCTGATCGCAGAGGATCTGCGGGAGCAGTACCCGGAACGGAAGGTCTGCATCGTGGACAGCCTGAGCGCTTCCTCCGGTTATGGCCTGCTGCTGTACCTGATGGTGCTGCGGAAGCAGGAGGGCATGGAGGTGGAAGCCCTGCAGCACTATGCGGAGGAGACCCGGTTCCATGTCTGCCACTGGTTCACGGTGGATGATCTGAACCATCTGAAGCGGGGCGGCCGCCTCAGCAGCGCTGCTGCCATTCTGGGAACGGTGCTGCAGGTGAAGCCGGTACTGCACATGGATAATGAAGGGCATCTGATCGGCATGAGCAAGGCCAGAGGCCGGAAGAAGGCCATTCAGGCGCTGGCAGATGCCTATGAGGCCACGGCGCTGAACCGGGAGGACCCGGTGTTCATCTCGCACAGCGACTGTCCGGAGGATGTAGCTGTGCTGCGGGACATCATGAAGGAACGCTTCGGCGTGGAAGTGATGATGGACGCTTACATCGGCCCCATGATCGGCGCCCATGTAGGCCCGGGGACGCTGTCCCTGTTTTTTGTGGGTTCGGAGCGGTAAGAAAGACGGACGGAGCGGAATTTTTGCGGATTCCGCTCCGTTTGTGCAAAATTTCCCTTGACTATGCCCCGGGGTCATAGGATAAGCTTCGTAACAAGGAGGGATTTCCATGAAGATCAAAGAGGCAGCAAGCCGTCTGAAGCTGACGGAAAAGGCCATCCGTTATTATGAAAGTCAGGGACTGATCACGCCGGAAAGCCGGGAACTGAACGGCAGAAGGTTCCGGGAGTACAGCGAGGAAAACATCCGGATGCTGGAAGCGGTTGCCACGCTGCGAAAGGCCCGGTTCAGCGTGGAAAGCATTGCCCGGATGCAGGAAGCGCCGTCCGCCATCCCGCAGGTGCTGGCGGATTACGGAACGGAGATCGAGGAAGCCTATGCGGCGCTGGGGCGCATCCGGGAGCTGCTTCGTCAGCCCGGACTGGAGCAGTGCGGCGACCTGTATGAGCTGGCTGCCAAGCTGGACAGCGCCGTGCGGGATGTGCCGCTGCCAAAGCAGGATGTGAAATTCAACTTCCGGCTCTATGACCGTCTGCAGGCGGAGCGGGTGGCGGCGGTGAAATCCCTGCCCCAGCAGACACGGAGGCTGGGCTGGATGACCATCTATTCCGGCACGGATCAGGAGCAATGGCTGGATATGCAGTATAAGCTGACGGAGGCGGATATCCCCTGTCAGGCACACAACTACACCTCGGCCAACCGCATGGCGGCACAGGGCACGATGAATATGCAGTCAGTGGAGTATGCGCGAACAGGCAGATCCGGGCAGGAGCTGATTCAGGTGGGTACCCTGAACCGGGAATCGCTGAACCGCTACAGCGTAGAGATCCGCCGCCGGGATGAGGCCCGGGCCAGAGCCGCCCTGCGGCTGCCGGAATCGTAAATCAGGAAATCAAAGGAGCGCTGCGTTGAAAGAAAACCGACGCAGCGCTCCTGCTCTATTCCACATCCACCGCGCTGTCGGTGGCGAAAAACCACAGGGTCTTTCGGATGACCGGTTTTCCCGTGATCCGGCTCAGTGCCAGCGCGTAGGCTCGGAGCTGAGGCGCGTATTCTGCCGCACGGGCGGCCTGACTGGACGTTGTGACCCGGTCGGACTTGTAGTCAACGAGGCAGATACCGTCCCCTGTTTCCGTCCAGCAGTCCACCACGCCCTGCAGCAGCACCTGCCCGTCCCCCTTGCCCAGCAGCTCAGATGCGTCCGCCAGCAGGGAGAATTTGAACTCCCGATGCAGATTGCCGCCCAGCATGGCACGGCCGATGGGGGAAACGACAAAACGCATCAGCTTTTCCGGCGAAACCGCCTCCAACTGCCGGGGTGTCAGCAGCCGCAATTCACCCAGCTTCCGCAGCGCTTCCGCAGCGCCTTCCGGGGTCGTACAAAGGCGGAGATCGGCGTACTGCATGGCCAGATGGACGGCAGTTCCCTTTTCCGAAGGACTTAGGCCTTCCGCGTCCGACAGGAATGCAGGCGGGCGGAAATCTCCCGCGTCATAGCGGGTGATCGGCTTCTGCTGCGGCAGCGGCATGGCGGCGTCCTCTGCTTCCACAGCGGAAAACGTGTCCCGCAGCGTGGTGGCAGTGAGCTTGCTGGGCAGCATGGTATCCTCCATGTGCGTATAGCGCCAGCGGAGCCGCTGCCGTACCTCCGTCACCAGCGCTTCCTCCGCCTCCGGCTCCGCTGCTTCCGGTTCGGAGGCGGCAGGAACGGGAGCCTTGGGCGGATGCTTCCAGACCCAGCCGCCGCTTTCTTCCAGCGCCAGACTGAGACGCAGCAGCCAGTCGCCGGGGCACCGATCCTCCTCCAGCAGTTGAGCGGGCAGCGGCAATGTACCTCCCGCGTATTTATCCCGGGCCTTTTCCCGGTCCGGTACGCTGAGAAACAGCGCCAGCTTCTGCTTCGGCCGGGTCATGGCCACATAAAGCACCCGCATTTCCTCGCTCAGTGCCTCCGTTTTCAGCTTTCGGGCAATGGCGAGCCGGGGCAGCGTGGCATAACGGATGCCCCGCTTTCGGTCTGTGTACCAGGCACCGATGCCCAGCTCCGAATGGCAAAGCAATGGCGCGGTCAGATCCTGCTGGTTGAACTGGTGCATCAGGTCTGCCAGAATCACCACCGGATATTCCAGACCCTTGGAGCCGTGAATGGTGGTGATGATCACGCCGCCGCCGGCAGCGGGCGCGGTGGTCAGTCCGCTGCCCAGCGATTCCGCCTCCCGAAGCTGGGTAACAAAGCTGTACAGATCGGCAGCACCGGTTCGGGCAAAGCTGCGGGCATAGTCCGCCAGCAGCTCCAGATCGGCAGAGGAACCGGCCTCTGCCGCCTCTGCCAGCGCGGGCAGGTGCAGCCGGACGCACAGCAGCTCCAGCAGATCGTCCACCGTCCGCTCCCGGCTCAGCTCCCGCCAGTCCCGGAGCTGCAGCAGCACATCGGCACAGTCCTGCTCCGTGGAGGCAGCGGCGGTCAGCGCGTCAAAGAAGCAGCCTTCCCGGTCATAGCAGCGTATCTGCGCCAGACGATCCTCCGTGAAGTGAAAGACCGGGCAGCGCAGCGCCGTGATCAGCGGAATGTCCTGCCGGGGGTTGTCGATGAGCTCCAGCAGACTCAGGGCCCACAGCGCTGCCGGGCGGGAACGGAGGCTGTCTGCCGCTTTCAGACACACGGCGGAAATGCCCCGCCGTCCCAGCGCTTCGGCGAAAACGCTGTCCCTTCCCCGGGTGGAGCGGAGCAGAATGGCAATGTCGCCCGGCTCCAGCGCCCGGCCTTCCACGGTCATGCCGCTGTGCAGCAGGTTCAGTACATGATCGGCCACCGCATCTGCTTCCATGGTAAGCCGGTCTCCGTCTCCGTATTCCTTGACAAAAACGCTGAGTGCCTCCGGGTCTCCCGGCTTTTCCGTGCCGGGCCGCAGCGCTTCCCGGTCTCCGTAGGGCATCTCACCCAGCGCGGGAGACATCAGATTGCGGAAGGTTTCGTTGACTGCGGCCAGCACCCCGGGATCAGAACGGAAATTCTCGCTGAGCAGGATGCGCCGTCCCATGCCCGGGGCAGGTTCATCCTGATACGCGGCGTATTTGCGGAGAAAAATCGTGGGGTCAGCCAGACGGAACCGGTAAATGGACTGCTTCACATCGCCGACCATGACGATGTTCTGCCCGTTTCGGCTGACGGCGGTGAAAATGCTGTCCTGTACCCGGTTGCAGTCCTGATACTCATCTACCAGAATTTCCTCATAGCGCTGGGAAATCTCCCGGGCCAGCTCCGTGGGCGTACCGCCCTCCGTCAGCAGATGCAGCGCCAGATGCTCCAGATCGCTGAAATCCAGCACGCCCCGCTGCCGCTTTTCTGCGTCATAGGCGGCGGAGAAATCCCGTACCAGCAGGAGCAGCGCATCCGTGATGGGTTTCACGGCGGCGCAGTCCTGAGAAAGCTCCTGGGAATTCGCGTCAAACACCTCCCGGACACGCTTCAGCTGCTTCTTACAGTCATCCCATACGCCGGTATACCGGGGATACAGCGGGTGTTCCTTGATGCCCCGGTAGCTGGGACGGGTGCGGGGATATGCCGGTTCGCAGGCTGCCGCAGCGTCCCAGCCAAGAGACATGGCGTGCCGGAAACCATCCGCAGCCGCGATCATATCCCGCACGCCCACGGCGCATTTGGCGGACATGGCATCGTCCGCCTCCACGTCCCGCAGCAGCGCCCGCAGCTGACCCAGCCAGTAGTCCGCCGTCAGAATCCCCTCCTGCAGCAGCAGACTGCCCCAGACGGTTTCGCCTGCGTCCCCGGTAAAGGCACTTTGCGCCAGCTGTGCTGAGGCCCATCCGTCCGGGTCCGTGTGGCTCTGGAGACTGTCATAGGTAGCCTGTACCAGCTTCATCAGCGCACTGTCATCCCGACCGGCGCCCAGCGTGTCCACCAGCAGGGCAAATTCCGGCTGCATCTGCCGGTAGCGCTCCTGCATGAGCGCGTCCAGTACCTCCTGCCGCAGTACCTTCTGCTCCCGTTCCTCCATCTGCCGGAAATCCGGGCGGATGGCGCAGAGCTGGGCGTTTTCCCGCAGAATCCCGGAGCAGAAGGCGTGAATCGTGCCGATCTGCGCCTGCGGACAGAGCAGCAGCTGCCGCCGCAGCTGCCGGTTGGAAGGGTCTTTGCTGAGACGCTTCTGCAGCGCGGCCTGAATGCGGCTCCGCAGCTCATTGGCAGCGGCACGGGTATAGGTGATGATGAGAAACCGGTCAATGTCCAGCCCGTCGGTCAGAATCCGATCCAGCAGCCGCTCCACCAGCACCCTTGTTTTGCCGGAACCGGCTCCGGCGGAGATCAGCAGAGGCCCGCCCCGATGGTGAATCGCGGCGGCCTGTGTGGGGG
>DCGQ01000004.1:0-41291 GCA_002314635.1 Clostridiales bacterium UBA1774 | reverse complement strand
GGGGTGGGAGTAAAATCAGCCATGCGCTTCCTCCTCCGAAACCTTGTTCCAAAATTCCTCGTCCTTCATGCTGTATGCCATTCGCACGCATTCATGCTTCGGGTCAAAGCCGCAGGCATCCGGATACGGACAGTAATTGCAGGGCCCCTGCGTTTTGGAAGCAAACAGGGGAGCGGGGGCGATCTCACCACGGTACAGGGCGGAACGCATCTCCGTCAGCCGCCGCAGCGCGGTGTTTATCAACCGGTGCAGCTCCTCCTCCGTGACCACGGCGGAAACCGGTTCCCCGTCCCGGTATTTCACCGGGGAAAACCGGGGTTCCAACCCATGCTCCCGAGCCTGCAGCACATCCCGATCCTTCAGAAGAATGCCGCTGCGCCTCAGTCCCTTTTCCCGGGCCTCCGTCGCTTCCTCTGCTGTAGTGCTGCGGGGCAGGGTAAGCGTCACTTCCCGGGCGGGGGTGTACAGAACACCGGCGGGAATGATGTGCTTTCCGTACCGGAGTTCTCCCTCCAACTCCAGCATATGGAGGTAGAGCAGCATCTGGATCCCGATGCCGTACCAGACATCGGATTTCTTGAACTCCTTGCGCCCGGTTTTGTAGTCGCCCACGCAGATGTAAAGGTCGTCCCCTCGCTGCCAGCCGTCCACCCGGTCCACGGTGCCCCGCAGCAGCAGTTCACCTGCCCGAACCGCCGGAAGGCCTTCTCCACCGCCGAAGCTCAGCTCAAAATCCAGCGGCTCAAAATCCCCGGCGGCCAGCTCCGCCGCCACATCCAGCACCGTGCTTTCCGCAGACAGCATCAGCCGATTGAACAGGTAGCAGAACCGGGGTTCTTCCATCTGCCCGGGGCGGAAATGCTCTCTGGCAAACTCCGCGGCGTATTTCTCGGTCAGCGCCCGCAGCGTATCCTCGGAGACGCTGCGGAATCCTTCTCCGGCCCGTACCTCCCGAAAGACCTGCTCCAGCAGATAGTGGGTGAAGGTGCCGCTCTGTGGTGCGTCAAACAGGGCCTTTTTCCGCTCCTTCGCCCGAAGTCCGTATTCCAGAAAATACATCTGGGCGCAGCGGTGGAAGGTCTCGGCACGGGAAGCGGTCAGGGTCAGCAGCGTTCCGTAGAGCTGTTCCACCGTTTCCGGTGAGAGGGAACCCCGGGACAGGACGGCCAGCGTCCGCAGCAGGGCGGTTTTCTCCCGGAGAGCTGCCTGCGCTGCCAGCGCCCACGGGCCGTTTCCCAGCATGGACAGGCGGAGACAGGCACTTTCCGATTCAGTGAGCTGCTGCCCCTGCAGGTCGGCTTCCGTGCGGTATTCCAGATCCAACAGTACCTTTGCCCGTTCCAGCGGCATACCGGGCCGGGTATCCTCCCCGGCAGTATAGCTGAGGATCAGCCGCTCCGTGGGTTCGGAGAACAGCAGATAGGTGTCCAGAAGCGGTCGGCACAGCGCGTCGTCCTTTTCCTGACTGAGCCGGATGCCCAGATCAAACAGGCTTTCCCGTTCCTGCCGGGAAAACAGACCGGTGGAGGCGTGCATTTCCGGCAGATGGGCCTCATCTCCGCCCAGAACCAGCAGAATCCGCGGCTTTCGTCCACGCAGACGGGCAGGGGAACCCACACTGACTGCGTCCATGGCGGCGGGAATGCTGCCCAGCTGCTGCTGTTCCAGCAAAAGCTCCAGCATTCGGCAGAAGTCCTCACCGCTGAGCACCGTCCTGCCCAGAACGGTGTCCATCTGGGACAGCGCCCCGGTCAGCCCGTTCCAGAGGCTGAGACAGGCCCGGGCGCCGGTGAGATCACCGGCGGTCTCCCGCCGCTGGGCCGTGTCCCGCAGCGTATCTGCGATGCCGGAGCGCTCCAGAAAGTGCCATAGCGCCGTCAGCTGTTCCCGCACCGGACTCGGCTCCCGCAAGGCGTCCCGCAGCGGGGCAAAGAGGGCGCTGACCCGCTGCCGCAGCTCGTTCAGCTGACGGAGCAGAGTGAAATCCCGCTCCCGCACCCGGTCGTAGCCGCCGGGATTCAGGTCCCAGTCCCGTTCCCGCCGCCAGACGGATTCCCCCTGCAGATCCCAGGTAAGGCAGTAGTTTTCCAGAATATCCGTTTCCTCCTGCGTAAAACCGCCAAAGCCGGTTTTCAGTGCCCGAAACAGATCCTGCTGCCGCCAGCCTTGGGTGACGGTTTTCAGCGCGGAGAGCAGGAATACGGCAGCGCCCCGCTCTGTCAGCGGCATGGTCTCCTCTACATAGCAGGGAATGCCGTATTCGTTCAGAACCGTGAGCAGCGCGCTGCGGCGGCTGCCGAAATCCGGGACTGCAATGGCAATGTCCCGGAAACAGAGCGTATCGTCTCCCCGCAGCAGGGCGCGGATGCGGCCCGCTGCCAGACGGCATTCCCCGGCAAAGCTGTCCATCCGGTACAGCTCCGCCGGTGCATCGGGGCAGCCTGCGGATGGGGCGTGCCAGCGATAGAGGTTTTCCGCCAGATAGCGGAGCGGGGTTTCCTGCGGGTCGGGCATACGCCGGATCCGCAGCTCCGTGCCCCGCAGGGAGGCAAGACGGCACAGCTCCCGGAAGCTGCTTTCCGTGACGGAGAAGCGCTCCTCTTCACCGTCGCCCAGCGTCAGCGCTACGGTGAGCTCCGTGCCCCGCAGCAGCAGCCGATCCAGTACCTGCAGCTCCAGCGCCGTGAAATCGGTAAACCCGTCCACCCAGACGCCGCCGCTGCCGACGGAGGTGTCCGCGATGCAGTCCCGCAGACGGGCAGCCGCGTCCCGGCAGTCACCCAACTGGGCCACTGCCACACTTTCGTAGCTCTGCAGCAGCAGGGCCATATCGTGCAGCTTTTCCCGCATTCCGCCGCCGGTTTTGGCAGCGGCCAGCTCCAGCTGCTCCGGCCCGATTCCGGCGGAGCGCAGCTCCTCTGCAGTCTGCAGCAGCTGGGGCAGAAAGTCCATATGCCGGGTACGGGGAGCAAAGCGTTTCAGTCTGCTGCCCGCTGCCTGCTGGGCCAGCGCCATCATCAGCAGTCTGCCGCCCTTGTCCGGTAGCAGATCGGCCAGACCGCCTGCCTCCACTGCCGCCCGGTCATACATGCGGCTGAAGCTGAGAACCTCGGCGTGCAGACTGAGCTGCGGCCCGCAGACGGATGCCAGATATCGTTCCATGCGGTGAGACTGCTGCTCCGGCGTCAGCAGCACCATGCCGCTGCGGGAAGGCATCAGATTCCGGATCTCCCGACAGACCGCGGCAGTTTTGCCGCTGCCGGACAGACCGGTGAGTATGGTCAGCATATGGGAATCCTCCCTGTGTCAGTTTTCTTCATTATAGCATACTTGCAGAAAAAAACAGCCGGTAAGAGGAACCTCCTACCGACTGAAAGAGAATTATCTTGCGAACAGTGCCGCGCCCAGAACGCCCGCGTCATCCGCGCCCTCGCTCCAGAGGAGCCGAAGGGTTTCGGCGGGACGGGGTTTCATACATTTTTCCAGAGCCGCCGCTTCCAGCGCTGCCCGGGGGAAATCCGCCATGGCGGGAACGCCGCCGCTGACGATCAGCGCTTCCGGATCCAGCAGATTCACCACACCTGCCAGAATGCAGGCAGCGGTGTCCAGAAACGCCTGAATTTCCGATGCGTCACCGTGCTCGGTGAACAGGCGGGAAATGTGGGTTTCCGGCCAGAGCCGTTCCCGCAGCGCCTGCAGGTATCGGCCGGAAACCAGATTCTCCGCGCAGCCAACGTTGCCGCAGGTGCAGCGCTCCTTGCTGCCGGGAACGGGGAAATGCCCCAGCTCGTTCAGGCCGTTGTGCCCTTTCAGCGGCTTTCCGTCATAGAATATGGCGCTGCCCAGTCCGGTTCCGATGTAGACGCCAGCAACCAGACCCTCCGGCTGCAGACCCAGACGGTACTGGTCGCCGGTGAGCAGCATCACTGTGTCGTTTTCCAGCTTCACCGGAACGCCTGCCCGCCGACTGAGCATATCGGCCAGCGGAAGCCCGTTCAGCGCGGGAACATTGGGCACCTTCAGCGTGGTGCTGCAGTCCCGGCTCAGTGTGCCCGGGATGCCGATGCCCACGGCAGAAACGGGGACGCCCTGTTCCGCAATATACTCGTGCAGCACATCACCCAGCTTTGCCGGTTCTTCATCCGGCAGCACGTCTGCCCGGGGGCGCTTACAAACGCTGTGCAGGGTGCCGTCCGCACCCAGAAGTCCGAAGCGGACATGGGTTCCGCCCACATCCACCCCGACGGTAAAGGTTTCCATTATTTTCTCCTTTGAATCATCGCCAGCGCCTCCCGGCCTCTGGCGGCCTGCTCCGGTGTGATCTCGTGATCTTCATCATAGCGCGCGGTATCATAGTCTGCGGTCATCTGCCGCAGTACCTCGGTTCGCAGACTGCTGCCCACCTCGTCCGGTGTGGCGGAGGGCGTCCACCCGGCTACGCGGCCGGAGCGCAGCAGCGCACGGTAAACGAAGCGGATCTTCATCCGCTCATCCGGCATATCCTCGTATCGCTCCTGTCTGGTACGCAGTTTCTGCATCCACTTCTTTGCTTTGTCCCGCCGCTCCTGCAGCAGGGATTTCAGGTCTGCCGTCCGCTCCACGTCGTCCTCGTATTCCAGAATTTCACGGGTATTGAACAGACCGCGAACCCATTTCCGCAGCTTGCCGCCGCCTTTGTGGCCTTCCTTGGCGAAGCCGTAGGCCAGCAGGAAGAAAACAACGGCACAGATGCCCAGAATAATACCGTAGATCATGACGAAGGTAGGCTTGCCCTCCTCCATCATTTCCAGCGCATTGGCGGCAGTCTCCACCGGCTCCGGCGTGGGTGTGGCTGTGGCGGGGCCGCTGCTTCCGCCGCCGGAAACATTGGTCAGGAACTTGATGAACACCGCAAAACAGTGCAGCAGCCAGTGCCACAAACTGTCCAGCGCACGATGCAGCGGTTTCAGGCTGCCCAGCAGCATGGAACCGATGAGAAACAGTGTGAGCAGCAGCATATTCTTGCCCCGGATGCCGGTGGGAATCGCCATGCTCTCACCGCCCTTGGCATTGTGAACGCCGGTATACAGACTGGCGGCATTAAAGCTGTAGAGGGAAAGCGTAAAGGCGAATAGCCCGCACCAGGTCAGCGGCGCATAATCCTGATACTGATAATCCCCGTTGAAGAAAAACACACAGGCAGCAATATACACCAGCAGGGAGGCCACCGCCACCCGGGAGGGGAAGGGTTCCTCACCCCGGAGACCCAGAATGTACAGCACCGCGCCCAGAACGGCAGCACAGAGCAGGTACACAATGTCCAGAAAACGGTAGGCCGGGAACAGAACGGTCATCAGTGCCAGCGCCACAAAGACGCTGCCGCCCAACAGCGGGTATTTCAGGCGGGGGATCTGCCGTCCCACAAGACCTGCGAGGAAGCACAGAATAATCGGCCAGCAGCAGAGACTGCGGCTGTACCATGCCCAGCCGTGAGAACTGAACTGTTCCAGAAACTGCAGAATACCGAAGGCGAAAAACAGGCTGAGCAGCAGATTGACCAGCCACATGATGGGTTTTTCCAGCTTCATTGCCCGCCTCCGATCTTGAGCCATGTGACGGAATTGTTCATGCGCCGGAGGTTAATGGCCCGCTCCTCCAGCTCCTGACTCCAGTAGGCGGAAACAACGAGAATATCCATGTCGCTGATCCCGGCTTCTATCTGCCGATCCAGCAGCACGTGCATATCCTGTTCCATACGGATACGCAGTACGGCCAGCGCTTCCAGAATGTGTTCCAGCTGCGCTTCCGAACAGCGGGGAGGCGCATTCAGCTCAAACCCGTCCAGCTGGCTGACACCGTTGGTCAGAAATCCCACGTCCACACCGTTCTGAACACACCATGCGGCCAGAGCGGCACAGATCCGGATGCCGCCTTCCAGATATTCCTCGTCCTTTGGTTCCATGGCGGAAAACTGCTTCTCGCTGATCTGGCAGTTCATCACCAGCAGCGCACGGGGAGAGACGGTGTAGTCCCGCTGCTTGACCTGCAGACTGCCGCTGCGGGCGGTAGCACCCCAGTGCACATCCTTCTGCGGGTCGCCGGGTCGGTAGGCCCGGATGCCGGTAACCAGCATGGGATCCGGCAGGATCCAGCGGCGAACCGTCACATCGCCCTGCCATTTCAGAGCGGTTTCCGGAAGCTGATCCGGTTTCAGCACGGCGGGGTAGACGAACAGCTTCGCGTCCCCGGTCACATCCGCCCGGTCGTGAGCCACGCCGAACAGGTCGCCGGCCACGATGCTGGTCAGCGAACAGTCGTAGTAGCCGCGGCGCAGCGCCGTGACCTCATGGCGGCGGGTGATACGGGCATAACCACCCAGATAGAACAGACTTTTATGGAACCGATCCATGCTCAGACCCATGTTCTCCTGCTGGCGAAACTGCAGATTGTTGGAGATGCGGGATTCCACACGAACCCATGGAATGGGAATCAGCTTGTCATTGGAGAGAACCTCCACCAGCTCCACCTTTTCCCCCTCAAAGACCTTGCTCTTGCTGAACCGACGGGTGTAGGTGACCTTTTTCAGCCCGTTTTTATTGTAATAGGCGGTCTGCACGATGGCGATGACTGCCACAATAATCATGATCCATATGGGAGTCATGGTATCAGGACTCCATCTTTTCCGCAGTCGGATCCTCAGAGGGCACGGGCACAGCCTGCAGCAGCTCCCGGATCAGTTCTTCACTGCGGGATACGGCGCCGTAGCCGGTGCGGGTGACCAGACGGTGGGCAAAGACCGGAACTGCCAGCGCTTTCACATCGTCGGGCAGCACATAATCCCGGCCGTGAATGGCGGCATAGGCCTGCGCGGCGCGGAGCATCCACAGCATACCGCGGGGACTGACGCCCAGCGTGACCTCCGCCGGGGTGCGGGTGGCCTCGGTCAGAGCCACGATGTACTGGCGGACGGGCGCAGAGACCTTGACACGGGAATAGCTTTCCTGCGCGTCGATCAGCTCCTCCCGGGTGGCAACGCTCTGCAGCTCCTGCAGCGGGTCATTGCGGATAAAGCGCTCCAGAATCTCCAGCTCGCCCATGGTGGAGGGGTAGCCGGGACGGAGCCGCATCAGAAAACGGTCCATCTGCGCTTCCGGCAGGGGGAAGGTACCGCTGTTTTCCACCGGGTTCTGGGTGGCGATCACGAAGAAGGGACGGCTCAGAACTCTGGTCACACCGTCAGCCGTGATCTGCTTCTCCTCCATACATTCCAGCAGAGCGCTCTGGGTGCGGGGCGTGGCACGGTTCACTTCATCGGCCAGCAGCACATTGGTGAAGGCGGGGCCTTCCCGAAATTCAAAGGCAAATTCTTTCTGGTTGAATACGCTGGTGCCGGTCACATCACCGGGGAGCAGGTCAGGGGTGAACTGAATACGCTTCATGTCAACACCCAGACTTTTGGCCAGAGCCTTAGCCGTAACGGTTTTTCCGGTGCCGGGAACATCGTCCAGAAGAACGTGGCCGCCGGCGATCAGCGCGGTAAGCATCAGATCCAGCGTATCGCCGTTGCCCACGATAACCTTTTCCACGTTGGCCTTAATACGCCCGGTTAGACGGGAGATTTCAGCAAGTTCCATAAAAAGCAGTCCCTTTCTCCAGTAGGTTTTGATGAAAATGATTTTACTATGATTCGTTACGGATTGCAAGAGTGAATTACACGGAAAGCAGGTTATCCATCTGTTCTGAAAAGATAGACACAACCGGAGCATTCCACAAAAGACCCCGGAGGGAATGGCGGAATTTCGTGAAATCCGGAAACTTGACATCGGGCCGCCGCTGTCGTATGCTGAACCCACATTGCAGCGCTGCTCCTCCACAGGGAGGAGCAAAAAAGGAGTGCATATATGAACAAGTGTTCAAGTGAAAAAATGAAAAGACCGTGGCTTCTGCTTCGCGGCAGACTGACGGTGCAGCAGCAGAGAACCATCCTGCGAATTGTCGCCTCCGCTGCCATACTGGGCCTCAGCTTCCTGCTTCCGGCGGGGATCTTGCGCCGCCTGTGCTGTCTGGCGGCTTATCTGCTGATCGGCTGGGATATCCTGAAGGAAGCGGGAGAGGGGATCCTGCGTCGGGAACCTTTCGATGAATGCCTGCTGATGGTATTGGCGACCATTGGTGCGGCGGTGCTGGGCAAGGACGCGGAAGCGGTGTCGGTCATGCTGTTCTTCCAGATCGGAGAACTGTTTGAGGACATAGCCGTGGCAAGCAGCGAGAAGCACATCAGCGAGCTGATGGATATCCGCCCGGATTATGCCAATCTGGAACAGCTGAACGGAAGCATCCTGCGGATGGATCCGGCGGAGGTGCCTGTGGGCAGCGTGATTGTGGTGCAGCCCGGAGAGCGTGTCCCGCTGGACGGCGTGGTGCTCACCGGGGAAAGCTCGCTGGATACCAGTGCGCTGACCGGGGAAAGCCTGCCCCGGGATGTGGAGCCGGACAGTCAGGTCTGTTCCGGCTGCATCAATGGCAGCGGCGTGCTGCGGGTTCAGACGACGCGCGGATTCGGGGAATCCACTGCTTCCCGCGTGATGGAGCTGGTGAAGAATGCTTCGGAACGAAAGACCCGCAGTGAGCGCTTCATCACCCGGTTTTCCCGCATTTACACCCCTTGTGTGATCGCTGCGGCGCTGCTGCTGGCGGTGCTGCCGCCGGTTTGCCGCGCCATGGCGGACAGTCCCGCCCTGTGGGATGTGTGGACCTACCGGGCGCTGACCTTCCTTGTGATCAGTTGTCCCTGTGCGCTGGTCATCAGCATTCCGCTGACCTTCTTTGCCGGAATCGGCGGCGCCGGGCGGGACGGAATCCTCATCAAAGGCGCAGAATATCTGGAAACGCTGAGTCAGGTGAAAACCGTGGTGTTCGATAAGACCGGCACCATGACCGAAGGCGTATTTGAGGTAATGGACATCCATCACGGTTCCATGGAGAAAGAGAAGCTGCTGGAACTGGCGGCGCTGGCGGAATGCCGCAGCAGCCACCCCATCAGCCGCAGCCTGATCCGCGCCTGCGGAGCGACACCGGATGAGAGCCGGGTGACGGAGATCCGGGAACGCAGTGGTTTCGGCGTGCTGGCCCGGGTGGACGAACATACTGTAGCGGTGGGAAATGCCGCGCTGATGGAAAAACTGGGCGTATCCTATCTGGAATGCCGCAGCGCCGGAACAGTGGTGCACGTTTCAGTAGACGGGGAGTATGCCGGTCATATCCTGATTGCCGACACCCTGAAACCCACTGCCGTGGAGACGGTAGCGGAGCTGAAACGCATGGGCGTGACCCGTACCGTGCTGCTGACCGGCGACCGGAAAAGCACGGCAGAGACGGCGGCTTTCCGGCTGAAGGTGGATGAGGTCCACGCGGAGCTGCTGCCGGAAGACAAGGTTCAGGAGCTTGAACGGCTGATGGCCCGCCGGAAACACGGACCCGTAGCGGCACTGGGAGACGGCATTAATGACGCGCCGCTGCTGACCCGGGCGGATGTGGGCGCGGCAATGGGTGTACTGGGTTCCGATGCCGCCATCGAGGCTGCGGATGTGGTGCTGATGGACGATGACCCCATGAAGTTTGCCGTGGCAGTAGCGCGGGCAAAGCGCTGTATGCACATCGTCCGGGAGAATGTGGTCTTTATTCTGTGGGCCAAGCTGGTTTGCATGGTAATGGGCGCACTGGGTTATGCGGATCTGTGGCTTGCGGTGTTTGCGGATGTGGGCGTGATGGTGCTTGCGGTGCTGAACGCGCTCCGTGCGCTGGGAAGGGAGCGGGCATGACGGAATGGAATCCCGTTCCTCCCGGGCCAGCCGAGCGGATGGCCCGGCTGGCAGAGCTGTTCAAGGTTTTCGGAGATGAAACGAGAATCCGTATCCTGTTTGTCCTGCTGGAAGCGGAGGTCTGCGTCTGCGATCTGGCGGAGGAGCTGGGCATGAATCAGTCCGCCGTCAGCCACCAGCTGCGGATTCTGAAACAGAACCGGCTGGTTCGCTGCCGCAGGGAAGGAAAGAGCATCTTCTATTCTCTGGCGGATGAGCACGTCCGCAGCATCGTGGGACAGGGTATGGAACATATTTCCGAATAAAAAGAAGGCCTCCCCGGTTTTCCATACGGGGAAGCCTCAGCTTTTTACAGGTCAGCCGATGCCCAGCAGCGTGGAGGCAACGGCGAAATACACCAGCAGACTCAGCGCGTCTACAATGGTGGTGATGAAGGGACTGGCGCAGACCGCAGGATCCAGACCGATCTTTTTCGCCAGCAGGGGCAGCGTGCAGCCTACCAGCTTGGCAACCAGAATGGTGATCAGCATGGTCGTACATACGGCCAGCGCAACCATGGAAGTGACCTCCGGATTGTGCATCAGCAGCCGGTCAATCAGCATCACCTTGCCGAAGCAGACGATGGCCAGCGTAACGCCGCAGAGCAGCGCTACCCGCAGTTCCTTCCAGACCACCTGCAGCACGTCTCCCGGTTCCAGATCGCCCAGACTCAGGGCGCGGATTACGGTGACGGAGGACTGACTGCCGGAGTTGCCGCCGGTATCCATCAGCATGGGGATGAACAGCAGCAGCGCACCCTGCGCTGCCAGCGCGGTCTCAAAAGTGGAGAGAATCATGCTGGTAAAGGTAGCGGATACCATCAGCAGCAGCAGCCACGGAATGCGGCCCTGCCACAGCGCGATGGTGCCGGTACGCAGATAGGGTTTGTCTGAGGGCAGAATGGCGGCCATGCGTTCGATATCCTCCGTGGCCTCCTCTTTCAGAACGTCGATTGCATCGTCAACGGTGACGATACCCACCAGACGGTTTTCCCCATCCACCACGGGCATGGCGGTGAAGTCGTATTTTGCCAGCATTTCAGCGGTGTTTTCCTGATCCTCCAGCGTATTGACGGAGATCACATTTTCCTCCATCAGATCTCGAACCAGCTCATCATCCTCTGCCAGAATCAGCGTCCGGATGGAGAGGGTGCCGATCAGATGCCGCTGATCATCGGTAATATAGCAGTTATAGACGGTCTCTTTGTCAAAGCCGGTGCGGCGGATGCGCTTGATCGCGTCCTCCACCGTCATCTCCGGACGCAGCGTGACCATTTCCGTGGTCATGATGCTGCCGGCACTGTCCTCCGGGTATTTCAGCAGCTCGTTGATGGTTTTGCGAAGCTCCGGGTCGGACTGC
Organism: Clostridiales bacterium UBA1774; assembly: GCA_002314635.1. Taxonomy (GTDB): domain Bacteria; phylum Bacillota; class Clostridia; order Oscillospirales; family Oscillospiraceae; genus UBA1774. The sequence goes on along the minus strand of DCGQ01000004.1, from coordinate 30,093 downwards.
TTCAGGATCCGCTTGACCACGTTGGCAGGCATCTCCTCCACAAGGTCAGCGGCATCGTCGGCGTACAACTCGTCCATGACTTCCTTCAGCTCACTGTCGCTGAAGCCGCGGATCAGCAGTTCCTGCTCCTCCGGGTCCATCTCCACAAAGACTTCGGCTGCCAGCTCCTTGGGAAGCAGACGGAACAGCAAAGGCAGCGACTCCTCCGGGAGTTCCTCAAATACAGATTCGATATCCGCTCCGTTCATTGTGATCAGAATGTCCCGTGCGGTATTGTATTTTTTCTCTGCCAGCAGTGCGTAGAGTGCAGTTTCCAGACTTGCCATAGCTTGTCCTCCTTCCCGGAATCATGGCTTCAATGAAGCACTTCATTATAGTCTGCGATGAACCGGTTTTCAAGCATTATTCCATAAAAACGAAGGTCGGAAACCATAAAAAAAGCAAAAAACAATTGACAGCAGAAAGAAGATTCGCTAATATAGATAGGCTTTTATCCGTGTACTGCGGCGCATCGCCGTCGAGTATATGCGGGCGGCATCCCGTAAATCAACATGATGTATTAATTCAGGAGGTGCTCGAACATGTCCACTGTCAGAACTTATCATCCGAAAAAGCGCCAGCGCGCAAAGGTGCATGGCTTCCGTCAGAGAATGGCTACCCGCAACGGCCGCAAGGTGCTTGCCGCCCGCCGCGCCAAGGGCCGCAAGGAACTGACCGTCTGATTCCCCGGCTGCCGAGAAAATGAGATATACGGTGTCCCTGAAAGGCAATCGGGCCTTTCGCAGGATGTATGCCAAGGGGAAAAGTCAGGTATTGCCCGCGCTGGTTCTGTACTGCCGCCGAAACGGCACGAAAGAAAACCGGCTGGGTCTGACCACAGGCACCAAGGTGGGTAAGGCTGTATGCCGCAACCGTGTCCGCCGCCGTCTGCGGGAAATTTACCGTCTCCACGAGGCCGAACTGAAAAGCGGTTGGGACATCGTTGTCGTTGCCAGAACCCGGGCGGGTGAAGCCCGCTATCAGGAATTGGAAGCGGAGTTCCTTCGGGCCGCCGCCAGACTGGGTCTGATGCGCGTATGAAAAAGACCCTGCTGGCACTGATCCGCTTTTATCGCAGATACCTGTCGCCGCTGAGACAGCCCTGCTGCCGCTATACTCCCACCTGCTCACAGTATGCACTGGAGGCGGTTGAAAAGTATGGTGCGTGGAAGGGTTCTGTTTTAGCGCTCAAAAGGCTCCTTCGTTGCCACCCGTTTTCCAAGGGTGGCTATGACCCTGTGCCCTGACCGGGGCACCATGACGAACCCCTAAAAGTCCTGAAAGGAGCAAAGCCTTGAATTTAATCGCAAAACCCTTCGGCGTGCTGCTCATGTGGCTCTATGAGCTGACGAAGAACTACGGTGTTGCCATCTGCCTGTTCGCCATCGCGGTGAAGGCGGTCATGCTGTATTTCTCCGCCAAGAGCAAGAAGAGCATGATGCGGCAGGCCCGCTTTACCCCTTATCTGAAAGAACTGGAAGCCCGCTATGAGGGCAACAAGCAGAAGTATCAGGAGGAAGTATCCAAGCTCTACAAAGAGGAACATATCAATCCCATGTCCGGCTGCCTCTGGAGCCTGATTCCTTTCCCCATCCTGCTTGCACTGTATAAGGCCATCCGTTACCCCATCACGATCATGATGGGCGTTTCCGCGGAAGCCTATGAAAAGATCAGCAACCGGCTGGCTGCCATGGGTTATGAAGCCGCTTCCGGTGTCCGCAGCGCTGCCTATGCACAGATCTACGAGTCCCAGTTCATTACCTCTCATTTCGACAAGTTTGTTCACCTGAGCGACAAGCTCCGGGAGATCAACTACAACTTCCTGGGACTGGATCTGGGGCAGCAGCCCTCCTTCCGGTTCTGGATGTTTTCTGCGGAGGACGGCAGCCTGTGGAGCCAGTGGGGTCTGTTCCTGATCCCTGTGCTGGCAGGCGCGCTGAGCTATCTGCAGAGCAAGGTCAGCATGGCCAAGGGCGCTATGCCGGATGACCCGCAGACTGCCAGCACCAACCGCAGCATGATGTGGATGATGCCGCTGATGAGCCTGTGGATCGGCTTTGCCATGCCCGGCGCTCTGGGCCTTTACTGGATCGCCACCTCCGTGCTGCAGATCATTCAGGATTATTACCTGACGAGAATCTTCAACAAGCAGCTGGACGCGGAGGATGCGGAGCGCATGGAGCGCATGAAGGCCAGAGAGGCGGAGCTGGAGGCCAAGCGTGAAGAAACCCGCCGTCTCCGCGCCGAAGGCGCTACCACGGTGAATCCCAATACCTCAAAGCGCAAGGTACAAAAGAGCGAGAAACAGAAGAGTGCGGAGGAAACTGCCAAGTGGCAGGAGGCCAATGGCCTGAAAAAGCCGAAAGCGGAGGATGACGAGCCTTCCCGTGTGGGAGACCGGCCCTACGCCAGAGGCCGTGCCTATGTAGCAGATCGCTTTTCCCCCAACTACCAGGTCCCCGCGGCAGAGGAACAGTCCGAAGCTCCGGCGGAGGACGGCAATAATGGAGAAGAACAATAATGCAGAGAGCGATTGAAGCCACCGGCAAAAACGAGGACGAGGCGATTGCCGCTGCCCTCCGGGAGCTGGGAAAGACCCGCGACCAGGTTTCCGTGGAAATTCTGGAGCGTTCCCGTTCCGGCTTCCTGGGCATCGGTGCGGTGCCCGCCAAGGTGCGCGTTTCCTATGAGTATGTGGAGTCCAATGCGGAGAAGGCAGAGGCTTTCCTGAAGGGTCTGCTGGAGAAGCTTGGCTCCGATGCTGTGCCGAATGTGGTATCCGGCACGGATGAAAAGGGCGAAGAATGCCTGACGGTGAACCTGACCGGTGAAAAGCTGGGTATGCTCATCGGCCGCCGCGGTGAAACGCTGGATGCGATTCAGCACCTCACCGGCTATGCCATCAACCGGGGTCAGGGAAAGCGCATCCATATCAGCGTGGATGCGGAGGAGTATCGGGCCAAGCGGGAGGAATCCCTGAAGAGCCTGGCTTATAAGATTGCCGCCAAGGTCATCAAGTACCGCAAGAATATGACACTGGAACCCATGAATTCCTATGAGCGCCATGTCATTCACACAGCCTTACAGGACTATGAAGAGGTCAGCACCTATTCCACCGGCAGCGAGCCCAACCGCCGCGTGGTTGTGGCCTACGGGCGTGCCCGCCGCAACGAAAAACGGTTCGACGGGGATCAGGAATAAGTGCGTAATCAGGAGGACAGAATTATGGTACTGGATAAGCTGAAAGAGATTATTTCCGAGCAGTTTGGCGTAGACGAGGATATCATCTCCGCCGATACGGATATCGTTGCCGATTTGGGCGCAGATTCTCTGGATGTTGTCGAGATGATGATGGCGCTGGAGGAAGAATTCGGCGTGACCATCGACGATGAAAAGATCCGTGATCTGAAAACCGTATCTGATGTTGTGAACTGCGTGGAGAGTATGATCTGAGATCCGGCATAGCTCCGGATATGGTATCGGGAGTCGGCGTCCGGAATAACCCGTGCGCTGGCTCCCGATTGTTACCCGGTTATTATTCGGAAAGGAGATACGCAATGAACGAAGATCTGGGTTACGAGATCGTAGACGAAGAGGACTGCAATTACACCTGCGGAGACAGCTCCGAAGGCTGCGGCGGTGAGTGCGGAAGCTGTGAAAGCTGCGGCAGCTGCAGCAGCTGCGGCGGCGGATGCCATGAGGAGGATTTCCGCGCCCATGCCAATCCCAAGAGCCATGTGAAGCGGGTCATCGGCATCGTCAGCGGCAAGGGCGGCGTCGGCAAGAGCCTGATCACCTCCCTGACGGCGGTGATGATGCAGCGCCGGGGCTTCCGGGTCGGCATTCTGGACGCTGATATGACCGGCCCCTCCATCCCCCTTGCCTTCGGTGTGCACAGCCGTGCGGAAGCCAATTCCGACGGCATCCTGCCCACCAGAACCGGAAAGGATATCGGCATTATGTCCGTGAATCTGTTCCTGGAGGAGGAGACCGAGCCTGTGATCTGGCGCGGAGCCGTGGTTGCCAATACCGTGAAGCAGTTCTGGACCGATGTGGTCTGGGGCGATGTGGACTATATGTTCGTGGATATGCCTCCCGGAACCGGCGATGTGCCGCTGACCATTTTCCAGTCCCTGCCGGTGGACGGCATCATTGTGGTAGCCTCTCCGCAGGAGCTGGTGGGCATGATCGTCACCAAGGCCGTGCGTATGGCGCAGATGATGGATGTGCCGATTCTGGGTCTGGTGGAGAATATGTCCTGGTTCCAGTGCGATAAGTGCGGTGAGAAGCACTATATCTACGGCAAGAGCCGCCTGCAGGAAGCTGCGGACAAGTACGGCCTGAAGATTCTGGCTCGCCTGCCCATCCGCCCGGATGTGGCTGCCTCCGTGGACGCCGGTAAGATCGAGGAAGTGGACTTCCCCGAGATGGAACTGGTGGCCTCCGAGATCGCCAGACTGCTTCCCCCTCTGGAGGACAAGGACTGATCATCGAAAATAGATGCACCCGGCTTCGCTGTGAAACCGGGTGCATTTTGTCTTTATTTCAGGAACCCGAAACGATGCACGATGGCAGGTTCCTTGGCTCTGCCGCGGCAGATCTGGAAGAAGCAGACAATGCGAATCACGAACAGGATCAATAGGGCAATGGCGCCCGCAGCGGGCACGATCAGCGTCCAGCACAGCACGGTACTGGCAAGAGACACCAGCGCCTGACAGACGCTGATTTTCAGGTATTGCCGCACATGGAAACCGGTGTATTTGGATTCCGTGTGGGCCAGCATGGCAATGATCACACCCACAATGCCCAGCAGATAGGGCAGCATGGCCATGACCTTATTTTCGGAGATGTCCTCCGGCGTAAACTCGGCAGTATGATCGGTGGGATCAGCTGCGGCGACGGGGATAACGACAGGCAGCGGTTCACCGCAGGAAGGACAGGCGGCTGCGCCTTCCTCCAGCTTTGCGCCGCAGTTGGGACAGAATTTCATGGATAACGCTCCTTTCAGATTCGGTCAGATATTTTTCGCTATGGCGTCGGCCATAGCAGTGGCCTGCAGAATGTTTTTCGGGGCAACACAGTCGCCCACCACATAAAACTCCGGCGCACAGAAACGGAGCGCCTCCGCTTCCTCCCGGAGGGGACGCTGACCCATGGCGCAGATCACGGTATCTGCCGGGAAGAACTGCTCGCAGCCGTCCCGGGAACCGGTAACGCCCTGTTCGGAGACGGACAATACCCGTGTGCCCAGCGAAAGTCGGACCTTCCGTGCGTTCAGCTCCACATCCAGCGCGTTCTGATGCAGAATGTTGCCGCCGTTGTTCAGCATGGGCAGCATTTCCACAATGGTCACGGCACGGCCTGCACCGGCCAGATACAGAGCCAGCTCCACGCCAACCAGACCGCCGCCCAGAACCACCACCTGCTGCCCCACCTGCTCTGCGTGCCGGTAGGCGAACTCCGCAGTGAGGACATTCTTACCGTCCAGTCCGGTGATGGGCGGAACAACGGGGCGTGCGCCCAACGCGGCCAGCAGTACGTCAGGCTGGATGGACTCCGCCAGCTCCGGCGTTACGATGGTATTCAGACGCAGCTCGATGGGGCGCTTTTCGATCTGCCGCCGCTGGTAATCCAGATAGGCGGCAATCTTTTTCTTGAAGGGCACCGCTTCCTCACAGGTCAGCGCACCGCCCAGATGGCCGCTCTTTTCGCAGAGTATGACCTTGTGACCCCGATCCGCGCAGGTGATGGCAGCCTGCATCCCGCCGATGCCGCCGCCGGCGATCAGCACGGTTTTCGATTCCTTTGCGGGAGGCAGACAGCGGTTTTCCAGCTCCCGGCCGATAACCGGGTTGACGGCGCAGTAGATCTGACCGTTGGTGATCAGATGGGAGAAGCAGGTCAGGCAGCGCAGACAGGGACGGATCTCCTCCGTTTTGCCTGCACGTGCCTTTTTCGGCAGCTCCGGGTCTGCCAGCAGAGCACGGGCAATCTCGATCACATCGGCCTTGCCGGAGGCAATGATCTCCTCCATCAGCGCCGGGTCACAGTGGGCGCCGACGGTGGCCACCGGAACCTTCACATGAGGCTTGATGGCGGCGGCATAGGTCACGTTGCAGCTGTCCTCCGAGAAAATGGAGGGGTGCGTGACGCAGAATACCTCGGGCCGCTCATGATGTCCGGCAGAGACATGAAGCAGGTCACAGTGCCCATCCAGCATTTTGGCAATGGCGATACCCTCGTCCAGATCGTAGCCCATGGGGGTGACTTCACTGCCGGAGAGCCGCACCTCAATGGGGAAACCGGGGCCTACCCGCTTGCGGATCGCGTCCAGAACGGCAACGGGCAGCCGACAGCGGTTTTCCAATGTGCCGCCCCACCGGTCTCTGCGTGTGTTTACCTTGCTGCTGAGAAACTGACTCATGCCCCAGCCGTGACCCATATGTACCGTGACCATGCCGAAGCCGCAGGATTTCATGAAAGCGGCAGCGTCAGCATAGCGGGCAATGGTCTTTTCAATCATGGATTCCGGCATTTCCCGATATTCCTCGCCGCCGGCGGTGATGCCATCCACCGGGCCGTAAACGATACCGCCTCTGCGGTGCGCTTCATGGGAATACAATCCCGCATGGCTCAGCTCTGCGGAGGCAACGCTGCCATGCCGGGTGATGCCGGTGGTGAGCATATTGAAAGCGTGATGATTGCGCGGGTCATCCGCACGAACCATGTGTTCTCCGTAAAGACCGTATTCGCTGTCCACGCAGCATTCACCCAGACAGACCGAAGCCGCGCCGCCCCGGGCCTTTTCCTCGTAAAAAGCCACACATTCGGCGGTGGGGCGGTTCAGCGAATCCAGACTGCGGCCGGAGATGGGGGAGGCAAAGATCCGGTTCCGGAAAACCTGCTTCCCCAGTGTGATGGGACTGAACAGATGGGGATACGGACACTGATACATGAAAGAATCCTCCTGTCCTATTGCTTTTCCGTCATTATCGCAAGTCATGACCTGCTTGTCAACCAAATAATCTGTGAATAAAAAAAGCCTCCCGAACGCATGGCTCGGGAGGAATGCAATCAGATTCCGTATTTTCCGGTGAAGTCCAGCGCTTTCCGGCTGTAGAAATCGGAGAAAAGCATCACGCCAAATTCAAAGACCGCGGTGAGCCAGACAGGGCACAGACCGAAGATGGCAAGCAGCAGCGCAAAGGCTTTGACAGCCAGTGCAGTCAGCAGCAGGTTCCGGCGCATGGTCCGGGCATTTCCCAGATTTTCCAGCATGGCGGCAGCGCCAGCCTTGCCGCGGCGCAGGATATGGATGCCGGCACTGCGGGACTGCCCGCCGGAAACGGCGAAAAGATCGTCGGCGGTGGGCTTCTCGGGATCCTGAGTTGTCAGATACAGTACGGCTTCGCCGGGCTGGCGCTGGGCTTCCGCCTCCGCCGCATTCCGGAAGCAGTAGAAACCGGCGGCTGCCAGCAGCGCCTCGGTGTCCTCCTCCGGCTGAGTCAGCAGGTCAATGCAGCCTAAGTATTTGCCGTCAACGCCGATGTGGACGATTCCGTTTCCGTCCCGGAAAGGGAGCATGGGGATTCCGGCCTTGTTCATCAGCTCCGCGCTGCCGGTAAGCAGGGCGTGCTGCCCGGTACGGGATACCGCACCGAAACCCGGCAGAGCCTTCACCTCGCCGGGAGCGGGGGTCTGCGAAACGGCGTGCAGACGACTGGCGGAAGCCAGATCGGAAACCGTCATATTGACAGCAGCCATGCTGAGCAGGGTTCCCGCGTCCGTCTTTTTGCCCTGAACGGGGAATACGGCGGCGTCTTCGATCATTTCGGGCTGCTCTGTTTCGGCACAGCACAGCTTCAGCTGCAAGGCGCGGGAAAGGCTGTTGTCCCCGAAGATCACGCCCAGCTCTCCGGCACGGATGGCTGCGGCAAAATCACTCAGCGCGTAGCCGGAGAAGAAGGAGGCGGCGCTGCCCATTGCCAGAATGGCGGCGGCACGGCGCAGACCCTTCCCTGCGCTGCCGGTGATCAGCGCGGTGAGCACCGAGATCAGGGCGGCCAGCAGAATCATCAGATAGGGGAAATAGCGGCGCAGGAACTGCTCCCGGCTATCCGGAAGCGGCTCTTCCTGCAGACGGGGCAAGGGAGACCGGACCGGGTTCTGCTCCAGACGGCTCTGCATCGCCGCAAGACGGCGGCTGTGCAGCCGGTTTACCGCGAACGGCAGCAGGAGCCACAGCAGCATCAGAAGCGCTCCGGCAGAGAAGGCCCCAGTGCAGACGGCAAGAATGCCTGCGATCAGCGGCAGGGCAGGCCCGGTGGTGAGATTCCGGGATTTCATCGTGTCCCGCAGCGGCTTCCACAGTCCGGCAGCGGAGCAGAGAAAACTCAGCACGGCGAATACGGCGTGCAGTACCTGGTGTTTGCCCAGAATCCAGCTTAGCAGCAGAAGGAGCGCAGCAACTGCAGGAAACAGCAGAACGCGGTATTGTTCAGACAGGAACTTCTTCATGAAATTCTCCTTTCCCCTCTGCCGGTCAGTTTCCCAGCAGGGACACGGATGTATCGGTGATAAAGTCGGTGAGACCGTAATTCACAAGAACAGCGTCAAACTGGTTTTCCGCCAGATAGTCGGAGACGCTCTGCCGGAAATAACGAAGATCCAGCATGTGAATCTCACTGAAATGCCAGAAGAAAAATGGAATCTCGCAGTCACTGTAGGAATCCCGGATCACCAGCAGCTTTCCGCCGGACGTGCCGGTGTTCAGCACCAGCCGGGAGGTGTTGCCGCCCAGGAACATGCTGTACTTGTCCTTGGTTTCCAGCTTGCTCCGGTCATAGACCGGGGCACTGCTGCCTTGGGCACTGTCATAGCGGATCAGGGAGACGTCCGCTTCCGGGACGAAAATCTGAATGGAGTCCGGTTTTACCCAGCGAACGCCGGAGGAAGAATAGACCGTTCCGTAGAAATCGGTGCTGACCGTTTCGGGTGTGAAAAAGTCCGCCGTGACCGGGTTCAGGCCCATGGCCTTCGCCGTGGCCTGATAGCCGTAATAAGCGCCCAGCGTGGTCCAGTGGTGGTCGGTGCGGTAGAAGATATCCTGATCCCGATGGGCCAGCAGCGAGGAACGGATATCCACGGTGTTCACGCCGCAGCGGCTGTAAATATCTTCGATGATGGCCGCCTGATCCGCCGTATTGGCGTAATCCGGCAGACGATCGGACCAGATATCTGCGGCCGTGGGAATCAGCGCCAGATAGACGGGAACGCCTGCATTGTCCCGCAGGGTCTGCAGCGCTTCCAACGCCGTGTCCACCTGCAAGGGATCCGGATCTGCCACCCGGGAGATCAGCGTATCGCCGCTGCAGAGAAAGACATCGTTGTTTTCCGTTTTTCCCAGCAGCCGCTCAGTACGGGATTTCAGATCCAGCCAGCGATCCCGGAAGGGGAACTGATCCGTGATATAATCCTCAAAATCCTCGGTGAAGCTGCCGTTTACCAGACCCTTGACCGTGAATCGAGGCATTTTTGTCAGATACCGGTTCTCATTTTCCGAAAAGCTTCTGTCCGGCAGAAACAGATGCAGCGCAAGTCCCAACAACAGAAACAGACAGAAACAGAGGATCAGCGGCAGGGAACTTCGATTGGTGTTTTTCATGCGGATACCTCAGAAACGGAAATAAAGGAACGGGTTATAGGTGCTGTCTACCAGATAAGCGGTGGTGAGCAGCAGCGTTGCCAGCACCAGAACAGGGGATAGAATCCGCTCCGCCCCCTCCGGCAGTCGGGTATACAGCTTTTTCGGCAGCGGGGTAACGGCCAGCAGCATCAGCACCAGGCTGGGTGCGTAGCTCCGGAGATAGTAGCGGAAGGTGTCGGAAATGAAACCGGTGCCGCCGCCGAACATGGCGGCCAGATACCCGGCACACTGGCCCAGATCCTCCACGCTGAACAGTACCCAGCCGATGATGATGAATACCAGCGCATACAGGCGGCTCAGCAGACGGGGCGCTTTCTCCAGATTCTTCAGCAGGAAACGCTTTTCCATCACCAGCAGCACTGCGTAGTAAAAACCCCACAGCAGGAAATTCCAGCTGGCACCGTGCCAGATGCCGGTCAGCGTCCATACTGCCAGCAGGTTCAGGATCTGCCGGGAAGGCCCCTTCCGGTTGCCGCCCAGCGGAATATACACATAGTCCCGGAACCATGTGGACAGTGAGATGTGCCAGCGCCGCCAGAACTCCGTGATGCTCCGGGAGATATAGGGATAATTGAAGTTCTCCACAAAGGAGAAGCCCAGCATCCGCCCCAGACCGATGGCCATATCGCTGTAGCCGGAAAAGTCAAAGTAAATCTGGAAGGTGAAGGCAATGGCACCCAGCCACGCATCCAGTACGGACAGCGACTGGGGCAGCATACCTTTATATACATCCCAGAGCGCACCGACGGCGTTGGCCAGCAGCACCTTTTTCGCCAGACCCACGGCAAATCGTTTTACCCCGGCGGCAAACTGCTCGCCGCTTTCCCGGCGGCTTTCCAGCTGCTCCGCAATGTCCTTATACCGGACGATGGGCCCGGCGATCAGTTGGGGAAACAGAGCCACATAGGTGCCATAGCGGATGAAGCTGCGCTGAGGCATGGCATCACCCCGGTATACATCAATGGGGTAGGACATATTCTGAAAGGTGTAGAAGGAGATGCCAATGGGCAGTGACAGACCCAGCGGTTCCATGATGCCGAAGCTTTCCACCAGAAAATCGAAGTATTTGAAGAAAAACAGCAGTCCCAGATTGATGACGGCGTTGACGGCAAGAATCGTTTTCCCTTTGTCCCGGTGTTTGGACACCAAAAGGCCCGCCCCGTAGTTCACTGCAATGGAAAACAGCATCAGAAACAGGTATACCGGTTCCCCCCAACCGTAGAATACCAGATTGATCAGGAACAGCCAGACACCCCGCCACTTCCGGGGAACGATATAGTAGATCGCCAGCGTAGCCGGCAGATAAAAGAACAGAAAAAGGAGGCTGGAAAAAACCATGGCAGCAGTTCCCTTCGGCCGGGCACAGATCCTCCCGGCTGCAGAAATTCTTATCCTGATATTATAACAGGGATTAACGCTATGTCAAACGAAAAGTCCCGGATTCCGGGTACTCCGTTCCGGCTGGAAATCACCGGGGGTTTCCTGCTGCTGCTGTCCTTTACCGGCTTTTTCTGCGGCTATGCTACCCTGCTGGCAGCGGGGATTGCTGTCACCGTACACGAGCTGGGACACCTGACGGCGCTGCTGCTGCAGGACTGCATCCCTGCTTCCATTCGGCTGGACGCCTCCGGCGCCTGCATCTGCTGCGTCCCGGCAGAGAATCGATGGGCGGAGGTGCTGCGGGCGCTTTCCGGTCCGGCTGCGGGACTGCTGCTGTGTCTGCTGCCGGCGGGAGAGCCGATGCTGGAGCTGACCCGGCGTGCAAGCCTGATGCTGAGCCTCATCAACCTGCTGCCGGTCAGCATCATGGACGGCGGACGGGTGCTGTACGCGCTGGCAGGTTCCGGCAGACCCAAGCTGCGAAAATGGGTGGATTTCGGACTGGGACTGGCGGTAATGGCTGCCGGGTATCTGGGCGCAGGCAGTCTGGGCTGGTACGGGCTGTGGGTCACGATTCGCAGCATTACCGTGCCTCAGCCGGATTGATTTTTTCCCCGGTTTCGTGTATGATGATGGATATTTTGAAATGTGGGGGAAGAACATGAACCCTGTTGTGGAAGCAATTCTGCCGAAGGTACAGAAGCCTGCCCGGTATACCGGCGGTGAATTCGGCGAGATTCAGAAAAATAAAGCGGAGGTGGAGGTGCGTTTTGCCCTCTGCTTCCCGGATACCTATGAGATCGGTATGTCCAATCTGGGAATGCGGATTCTGTACGGCGTACTGAACAAAATGCCCGGCGTCTGGTGCGAGCGGGTGTTCGAACCCTGGGCGGATATGGCCGAAGCCATGCGGGAGAATCAGATTCCGCTGTACGCGCTGGAAAGCGGTGATCCGCTGCGGGAATTTGACCTGATCGGGTTCTCCGTGGGCTATGAAATGTCCTTTACCGGCATTCTGGATATGCTGTCACTTGCAGGCATCCCGCTTCGCAGCGAGGACCGGAAGGGACTGCAGCCCATTGTGTTCGCAGGCGGCGCGTGTATGTTCAATGCGGAACCGGTGACGGATTTTATCGACCTTGCCGTGATCGGCGAGGGTGAGGAGCTGGACGCGGAGCTGACGGAGCTGTACCGCAAAGCAAAGCGGGAAGGCTGGAACAAGGCCCGCTTCCTTCGGGCCGCGGCGGATATCCCCGGTGTGTATGTGCCCAGCTTGTATGATGTCACCTATCTGGAGGACGGCCGGGTGTCTGCCATCACGCCGAAGGACGGTGTGCCGGAGCGGGTACGCAAGCGTATCATCCGGGATCTGGACAAGGCGGATTTCCCGGTGCATACCGTTATCCCCTCCACCGAGATCGTTCATGACCGAACCATGCTGGAGCTGTTCCGCGGCTGCATCCGGGGCTGCCGCTTCTGTCAGGCCGGGTATATCTACCGCCCCGTCCGCTCCAAGAAGGCGGATACCCTGATTCAGCAGGGCATTGAAAGCCTGAAACACGCGGGTTACGAGGAAATCAGCCTGACCAGCCTGAGTACCAGCGATTATAAGGAACTGGGTACGCTGTGCGACGGACTGCTGGACTGGTGTGAGCCTCGCTCCGTCAGCCTGTCCCTGCCCTCGCTCCGGGCGGATAATTTCTCACTGGAGCTGATGCAGCGGGTGCAGCGGGTCCGCCGCAGCGGACTGACCTTTGCGCCGGAAGCCGGTTCTCAGCGGCTGCGGGATGTGATCAATAAGAATGTGACCGAGGAAGACCTGATGAATGCCTGCCGCACCGCCTTTTCCGGCGGTTGGAGCGCGGTGAAGCTGTATTTCATGATCGGTCTGCCCACGGAGACGGATGAGGATATTATGGCCATTGCCGACCTTGCCAACAAGGTCTACCGGGTCTGGAAGGAAAGCAGCACCAACAAAGCCAGAGGCGTGCGGATCACGGTTTCCACCTCCTGCTTTATCCCCAAGCCTATGACGCCCTTCCAGTGGTTCCCGCAGGACAGCCGGGAAGAACTGCTGCGGAAGCAGGAGCTGCTGAAGGCCACGCTGACCAACAAGTCCATCAGCTACAGCTGGCATGAACCCAATGTGAGCTATGTGGAGGCCGCGCTGGCAGTGGGCGACCGGCGGCTGGGCCGGGTTCTGCAGCGGCTGTATGAAAAGAAGGGCGGCCTGCAGGCGTGGGAGGAATACTTTGATTATCAGGCCTGGCTGGATGCTTTCCGGGATTGCGGCCTTGACCCGGACTTCTATGTGCGCCGTCAGCGGGGCGAGGAGGAATGCCTGCCCTGGGATGTGATCGACGACGGCGTTACAAAACGCCATCTTCTGCGGGAAAAGCACCTGAGCCAGCAGAGTCAGTGCAGTCCGGACTGCCGGAAGCAGTGCCTTGGCTGCGGCGCAAAGGAACTGATGGAGGGAGGAGACTGCGATGCCTGAGCTGCGAATCCGATTTGAAAAGCGAGGCCGTGCCGCCTATCTGAGCCATCTGGATGTGATGCGGACCTTCCAGCGCGCTTTCATCCGCGCAGGTGTGCGCCTGAAGCACTCCGAAGGCTTTAATCCCCATCCGAAAATGTCCATCGCCATGCCCCTGCAGCTGGGCTGCGAAAGCGTTTCCGAGATTCTGGATGCGGTGATTCTGGAGGCACCGGTGGATCTGGTCGGCGCCATGAACCGGGCGCTGCCGGAGGGCATCCGGGTGCTGAGCGTGGGAACGGCGGTGCAGCCGGTGCGGAATATCGCATGGAGCCGCTGGGAACTGCGCTTCGACAGCGAGGCGGACGCCTCCGATGCGGAAACTGTCCTCCGCCGGGAAAGCCTTCCGGTGGAGAAGAAAACCAAGCGGGGTCTGGGTATTCTGGATATCGCTCCCCACATGGAGCTGCTGGAGCGGGAGGGCAGCGTGCTGCGGCTCCGCCTTCGCGCTGCGGAGCCGGTGGTGAACGCCGGAGATGTGCAGAAAGCCGTCCGGAACGGACTTGGTCGTGAGGTGCCGGTGCGTGCGCTTCGAACCGCCCTGCTGAACGGGGAAAAAGAGCTTTTTGCGTGAAAATAATGCTTGCTTTTTCCGGTATCCTGTGGTAATATCTCCAAGTCTGCAAGCGAGCAGACTGACGGGGTAGTCCTATGCCGTGAAAAGCGGTACGAATGCCCGATGACGGAAAGGAGGAACTTATTATGGATCTGGTTAAAGCGCTTTCCGAGCAGTACATGAAGGCAGAAGTGCCTCAGGTACACGTGGGCGACACTGTGCGTGTTTCCGTAAAGGTCAAGGAAGGCAACCGTGAGCGTATTCAGGTGTTTGAAGGCATCATCATCGCCCGGAGACATGGCGGCATCAATGAGACCATCACTGTGCGCCGCATCGCCTACAACGTAGGCTATGAAAAGGTGTTTCCCATCCATTCCCCCAACATCGTCTCCGTCGAGACGGTTCGGCGTGGCAAGGTTCGTCGTGCCAAGCTGTACTATCTGCGTGATAGGATCGGCAAGCAGGCGAAGGTTAAGGAAAAACTCTGAGCAAAAACAGAAAGGGGGGTGCTTTTCGGCGCCCTCCTTTTGCTATATTCACCGGATTACCGGGCAGAGCCGGGAAAAACGGAGCAGACGGCGCTGCGGAAACAGGAGGTCGAACGAAGTGGAAACGAAGATGGATTCCGCATTGGAAAATGCACGGGGTGCGTATGACTGGCTGGAAAGTCTGATCACCGCTATTATTGCCTGTATCCTGGTTTTTCTGTTTTTCTTCCGTATTGTGAATATCGACGGCAGCAGCATGAAACCCACGCTGCATGATGCAGACAAGGTCATCATCAGCCGCATTCACGCTGAGCCGGAATACGGAGATATCGTGGTGCTGACCAAGACCAGCTGGGGCGAGAGAAGCATCGTCAAGCGGGTCATTGCCACGGAAGGACAGACGGTGGATATCGACTTCGACGCCGGAATCGTCTATGTGGACGGAGTGGCGCTGGAGGAGGACTATACCGCCGCGCCCACGGTGCGCCAGCTGGATTTCGTAGGGCCGGTGACGGTGCCGGAGGGCTGCGTGTTCTGTCTGGGCGATAACCGGAATGAAAGTACCGACAGCCGCCGCAGAACCATCGGCATGATCGACAAGCGCTGCATTCTGGGCAAGGTGGTGCTCCGCCTCTGGCCGGTTTCGGATTTCGGGGCGGTGGACTGAGATGGCAGAGGCAATGAAGGTAAACTGGTTTCCGGGGCATATGACCAAGGCGCTCCGGGCCATGGAGAACGATATCAGGCTGGTGGACTGTGTTTGTGAGATCACGGATGCGCGGATCCCCCGTTCCAGCCGAAATCCGGCGCTGGACGAGGTGCTGGGGCAGAAGCCCCGGCTGCTGCTGCTGAACCGGGCCGATCAGGCTGACCCCCAGCAGACAAAGGCGTGGATCCGCTATTATCAGGCACAGGGCATCCCGGCGCTGGAGACCGACTGCAAAAGCGGTCGGGGTGTGGATAAATTCCCTGCCGCCGTCCGGGAACTGATGGCGGAGAAGCTGAAACAGTGGGAAGCAAAGGGTCAGGCTACCCGCCCGCTGCGTGCCATGGTGGTGGGCATCCCCAATGTGGGGAAATCCTCCTTTATCAACCGGGCAGCAGGTCGTAAGGCCGCCGCCGCTTCGGATAAACCGGGCGTGACCCGGGGCAAACAGTGGGTCACGCTGTCCAAGGGGCTGGAGCTGCTGGACACGCCGGGGGTCCTCTGGCCGAAATTCGATGACCCGAAGGTGGGCGAGCATCTGGCCTTCACCGGTGCGGTGAAGGATCAGATTCTGGATACGGAGGAGCTGGCAGCACACCTGCTGGGACTGCTGGCGCAGACAGCGCCCCAATCCCTTACGGAGCGCTATAAGCTAACCGATTTCGCGGATAAGCAGGATTGGGAGCTGCTGGAGGCTGCCGCCAGAAAGCGCGGTTATCTGATCTCCGGCGGCGAGGCGGACACGCTGCGGATGTCCAACATCCTTCTGGATGAGTTCCGGGGCGGCAAGCTGGGACGACTGACGCTGGAGGTGCCCGAATGCTGAAAACGGAACCGCAGTTCGGCCTGTGCTGCGGCATTGACGAGGCCGGACGGGGACCGCTGGCCGGGCCGGTGTGCGCCGCCGCAGTGATCCTGCCGGAGGACTGGGAACCGGAAGGACTGAACGATTCCAAGAAGCTGACGGAAAAGACCCGGGAGCGGCTTTATGAGGAGATCACGCAGCACGCGCTGAGCTGGAGCGTGGCCTTTGCGGATCATGAGGAGATCGACCGGGTGAATATCCTGCAGGCTACCTTCCTTGCCATGCGCCGCGCAGCGGACGGACTGAATGTCCGGCCGGTTTTCGCGCTGGTGGACGGGAACCGGGACCCGAAGCTGGGGATTCCCACCCGCTGCGAGATCAAAGGCGATGGGCGCTATGCCTGCATTGCGGCAGCTTCCGTGCTGGCCAAGGTCAGCCGGGATCGGCTGATGCAGGAATACGAGCGGGAATATCCGGGTTACGGTTTCGGAAAGCACAAGGGATATCCTACGAAGCAGCATTACGAGGCTATCGAAGCGCTGGGCCCCTGTCCGATCCATCGGCTGACCTTTCTGAAAAAGGTGCTGCCGTGACAAAGGAAAAGCTGCTGGGTGCCTTCGGGGAAGCTGCCGCAGCCGACTGGCTGCGAAAAAAGCACTATGAAATACTGGCGATGAACTACCGCTGCCGTCTTGGTGAGCTGGATGTGATCGCAAAAAACCGGGGCGTCATCGTGTTCGCGGAGGTGAAGCTCCGCCGGGAGGGCGGCTATGCCCCCGCTGCCGAGTATGTGACCCCGGAAAAGCAGCGCAGACTGCGGATCGCAGCGGAAAGCTGGCTCTGCCAAAATGCGCTGGAGGATGCGGAGTGCCGTTTCGATGTGATTGAGGTCTATCTGGAGCGGGAGGGCACCCGCGTGACGAAAATCGAACAGATGGAGGATGCATTCTGATGAAGCTGTTTGACGGACACTGTGATACGATTCTGACGCTGCTGGGCGGCCCTCACAGCGGCCCCAAGCCGGTGGGCGCTCTGTATGAAAACGACCTGCATGTGGATCTGAAGCGGGGTTTGGAGCTGGACGCCTATGCTCAGACCTTTGCACTGTTCGGTGTGAAGGAGATGGGGGATGTATTCTCCCTGCTGTATTCCCGCTTCGAAAAGGAACTGGAAGCCAATGAAGCGCATATGACCTTCTGCCGCACCCGCAGTCAGGCGGAAGCGGCGGCAAAGGCTCATAAAGCCGCGGCCTTCCTCAGCGTGGAAGGCGCGGAGGTGCTGGGCTGCCGGACGGATAAGCTGGAGGAAGCGGCAGAAAAGGGCGTGCGGGCCTTCGGCATCTGCTGGAACCGGGCCAATGAGCTGACCGGCACCAACGCGGAGGATCCGGATCGGGGACTCAGCGGCAAGGGCAGGGATTATGTTTCTCTGGCGCTGGAGCTGGGGCTGATCGTGGATGTGTCCCATCTCAGCGACCCGGGGTTCTGGGATGTGGAGAAGCTGTGCAAGGGTCCCTTTGTAGCTACCCATTCCAATGCCCGTGCCATCCATCCCCATCCCCGCAACCTGACGGATGATATGTTCCGCGCCATCCGGGATCACGGCGGCACCGCCGGTCTGAACCTGTATACCGCGTTTCTGGGCGAGGAACGGGTGACGGTGGAGACCTGCCTCCGGCATATCGACCATTTTCTGGATCTGGGGGGCGAAAAGACGCTGGCCATCGGCGGCGATCTGGATGGATGCGACACGCTGCCGGAGGGCATCCACGGGATTTCGGAAGTGAGACTGATCCGGGAAGCGCTGGAGCAGCGGGGCTATGAACAGACTTTACTGGATGATATCTTTTATAATAATTTGATGCAGGTTCTGCCTTTGCAGGACTGAGCCGGGAGGTAACACGATGAATTACACAAGTACGAGAGACGCAGCTCTGCATATTTCCGCGGCGCAGGCCATCGCACAGGGTCTGAGCCGGGACGGCGGCCTGTTTGTGCCGGAAACCATTCCGCAGGTAGATGAGACTTTTATTCGCAGTCTTTGCGCGCTGCCCTATGAAGCCCGGGCCGCCAAGGTCATGGGTCTGTTTCTGGAGGACTACAGCGCAGAGGAACTGGCGGAATACACCCATGCCGCTTACAGTGCGGAGCGCTTTGGCGACAATGCCGCTCCTTTTACAAAGCTGAGCGGGAATATCGGTTTTCTGGAGCTGTGGCACGGCCCCACCTGCGCCTTTAAGGATATGGCACTGCAGGTCATGCCCCATCTGCTGCGGGGTGCGCTGGAAAAGACCGGGGAGCAGAAACAGGTCTGCATTCTGGTTGCCACCTCCGGCGATACCGGCAAGGCCGCGCTGGAAGGCTTCCGGGATGTGAAGAACACAAAGATTTTCGTGTTCTATCCCTCCGACGGCGTTTCGGATGTGCAGAAGCTGCAGATGCGTACTCAGCAGGGCGAAAATGTGGGCGTCTGCGCGGTCTACGGCAATTTTGACGATGCACAGAACGGCGTAAAGGCGATCTTCTCCGATGCGGCCATGCGGGAGAAGCTGGCGGATGCGGGCTTCTTCTTCTCCTCCGCCAACTCCATCAACTGGGGACGGCTGCTGCCGCAGGTGGCGTATTACTTCTCCGCCTACTGCGATGCGGTGAACGCGGGGATGCTGCGGCTGGGCGAAAAGCTGCGTGTCTGTGTGCCCACCGGCAACTTCGGCAACATTCTGGCCGGCTTCTTCGCAAAGAAGATGGGACTGCCGCTGGAAAAGCTGGTCTGCGCCTCCAACAGCAACAAGGTGCTGACGGATTTCTTTGCCACCGGCACCTATGACCGGCAGCGTACCTTCCACACCACCATGTCCCCCTCCATGGATATCCTGATCTCCAGCAATCTGGAGCGTCTTCTGTATCTGGTCACCGGGGACGCGGCGCAGGTTCGAAGCTGGATGCAGCAGCTCAGTGAACAGGGCAGCTATACGGTGCCGGATGCGGTAATGGCGGAGATCCGGGCGGACTTCGGCTTCGGCTGGTGTGATGAGGCGGAAACCGCCGCCACCATCGACGCATACTATAAAAACGGCTATCTGATGGATACCCATACCGCTGTGGCTGCCAAGGTGCTGGGCGATTACAATGCGGCAAACGGGGAGATGCCCTCCGTGGTGGTGTCTACTGCCAGTCCCTATAAGTTCTGCGACAATGTGCTGAAGGCCATCGGTCACAGCTGCGAGGGCAGCGGCACCGCACTGATCGAGACCCTGAGCCGGGTAACCGGAACGGCAATCCCCGCTCCGCTGAAGGATCTGGACAAGCGCACCGTCCGCTTCGATGAGACCGTGGAAAAGAGTGCCATGCCGGAGGCGGTTCTCCGGATGCTGGGTCTGAACTGATATGGCGCTGTATGCCATCGGCGACCTGCATCTGAGCTTCGGCACGGATAAGCCAATGGATGTATTCGGCGGCAGGTGGGAAAACCACCCGCAGCGCCTGCAGGAGGCGTTTTCCACGCTGGAGCCGGAGGATGTGACGGTACTCTGCGGGGACCTGAGCTGGGGCATGGGTCTGACGCAGGCAGCGGCGGACTTCCGCTTTGTGGAGCGGCTGCCGGGGCAGAAGTTGATTCTGAAAGGCAACCATGACTACTGGTGGGTGACTGCGAAAAAGCTGGAGGCTTTTTTTGAGAGCGAGAATATCCGCAGCATCCGGCTCCTGCACAACAACTGCTGGCTTTACGGAGAAACGGCCCTCTGCGGAACCCGTGGCTGGTTCTTCGAGGAGGAAAAGGGCGGCGAACACGACCGGAAGATCATGAACCGGGAGCTGCTGCGGCTGGAAGCCTCTCTGAAAGCGGCAGGGGATCGGGAAAAGCTGTGCTTCCTCCATTACCCACCCCGCTGCGGCAGCTATGTCTGCCGGGAGGTGGTGGAGCTTCTGAACCGTTACGGCGTCCGGGACTGTTACTACGGCCACCTTCACGGGCCGGGACAGAAACAGGCGGTTCAGGGTACGGTGGAGGGCATTACCTATCACATGGTCAGCGCCGATTATCTGGACTTTGCACCCCTGCAGATTCTGCCGTGAAGAAAATACGCAGT
This sequence comes from Clostridiales bacterium UBA1774, assembly GCA_002314635.1. Taxonomy (GTDB): domain Bacteria; phylum Bacillota; class Clostridia; order Oscillospirales; family Oscillospiraceae; genus UBA1774. The sequence continues at coordinate 9,787 of DCGQ01000004.1, read as the reverse complement.
TTCAGAAAAAAAGTGTGGTAAATCTTCGCAGGCTGTGATATAGTACCATGGCATTTGTATGGAAATACCGCTTTGGAGGAACCAAAGCGTCAATCAGCATAGGAGGAGAACTTCATGGAAGTCAAGAACATCGAAAAGAAAGAAAAGAACAGCGCAGAGATCACCGTAGCCGTTACTGCCGAGGAATTTGAGGCCGCTATCGTCAAGGCCTTCAACAAGAACCGCAAGAGCATCCAGCTCCCCGGTTTCCGCAAGGGCAAGGCTCCCCGCAAGATCGTGGAAGCCATGTACGGCGAATCTGTTTTTTATGAAGATGCCATCAACGACGTGGCTCCCGAAGCCTATTTCTTCGCCGTGAAGGAAAAGGAACTGAATGTTGTCGCCAATCCCTCTATCGAAGATGCTCATGTTGAGGATGATAAGTCCCTGACTCTGAAGTTCAATGCCGTGCTGTATCCCGAGGTCGAGCTGGGCCAGTATAAGGGTCTGGAAGCAGTCCGCAAGGCCGTCAAGGTTGACGCTGCCGAGATCGATATGGAGGTTGACCAGCTCCGCAACCGCAACGCCACCATCCAGACTGCCGAGCGTCCCGCCAAGTTCGGTGACACCGTGGTCATCGACTACGAAGGCTTCCAGGACGGCGTGGCCTTTGCCGGCGGCAAGGGTGAGAACTACAGCCTGGAGATCGGCTCCAACACCTTCATCCCCGGTTTCGAAGTGCAGCTGATCGGCACCTCCGCCGGTGAGGACGCCGAAGTCAATGTGACCTTCCCTGAGGATTATAAGGAAGAGTCCCTGAAGGGCAAGCCTGCCGTGTTCAAGTGCCATGTGCACGAAGTCAAGGAAAAGCTGCTGCCCGAGGCCGATGATGAGTTCGCCAAGGACGTCAGCGAGTTCGACACGCTGGAAGCCTTCCGCAAGAACATCGAAGAGAAGCTGACCAAGCAGAAGGAAGCCAAGACCCGTGATGAGTTCCTGGATCTGCTGCTCCAGCAGATCACCGACGGCATGAAGGTCGATCTGCATGATGCCATGATCGATACCCGCGCACAGCAGATGGTGGAGGATATGGCACAGCGCATCCAGAATCAGGGCATCAATCTGGAGACCTATCTGGGTTGGATGGGCACCAATGTGGATGATTTCGCCAAGGCACAGCGCATCAATGCCGAAAAGACCATCCGTCAGGAGCTGGCTCTGAAGAAGATCGCCGACATCGAAGGCATCACTGTCACCGATGAGGACAAGGACCGCGAGCTGCAGAAGGTCGCTGAGCAGTACGGCGTGGAGCTGGATTCCGTGAAGACCTTCATGGATACCGAAATGCTCACCGAGTCCATTCTGTACACCAAGGCTGCCGATTTCGTGATCGAGAACGCCGTCGCGCTGCCCGAGCCTGAGAAGGCCGAAGAAAAGACCGAAGAGAAGGCCGAGTAAAAGCGGCGGTATCCGTATAAACCGTTTCGAAACAGGCAAGAATCAAAACCGGAAGAAGGAGGAATCACCATGAGCACTTTGGTTCCCTATGTAGTTGAGCAGACCTCCAGAGGCGAACGCTCCTATGATATCTATTCCCGCCTGCTGAATGACCGTATCGTTTTCCTGAATGGGGAAGTGAACGAAGCTTCGGCCAATGTGATTGTGGCGGAACTGCTCTATCTGGAAGCACAGGATCCGGATAAGGATATCCAGTTTTATATCAACAGCCCCGGCGGCAGCGTAACAGATGGCTTCGCCATTTACGATACCATGCAGTATATCAAAGCCGATGTGTCCACCATCTGCGTGGGTATGGCTGCCAGCATGGGCGCATTCCTGCTTTCCGCCGGTACCAAGGGAAAGCGCATCTGCCTGCCCAATGCGGAGATCATGATCCATCAGGTCTCCAGCGGCACGCAGGGGCAGGCTACCGATATTCAGATCGAGGCCGCCCACATTGCCCGCATCAAGGAAAACCTGACCAGAATCCTCGCTCAGAACTGCGGCAAGGATTATGACCGGGTCTATGCCGACTGCGAGCGCAACAATTGGATGACGGCGGAGGAAGCCAAGGCCTACGGGCTGGTGGACAGCGTCATTTATAAAAGATAAACAGCGGAAGGGCGCAAAGCATGAAGATGGATGAAAAACGGTCCCCACGCTGTTCCTTCTGCGGAAAGTCTCAGGATGAGGTGGAGCGGCTGATCGCGGGCCACAATGCCTTTATCTGCAACGAGTGCGTTGAGCTTTGTCTGGATGTGCTGGGGGATGACTATGCTCCCGGCGGCAATGCAGAGCTGCGGAAAACCGCCAGGCAGTTCAAGGAAGAAGGCCTGCCCAAACCCGCCGAGATCAAGGCCTTTCTGGATCAGTATATCATCGGACAGGATAAGGCGAAGGTCACTCTTTCCGTGGCGGTCTATAACCACTATAAGCGTATTTTCTTCGGCGGCAATGAGGATGTGGAGCTGCAGAAAAGCAATATTCTGCTGATCGGCCCCACCGGCTGCGGCAAAACCCTGTTTGCCCAGAGCCTTGCCAAGCTGCTGAAGGTTCCCTTTGCCATTGCGGATGCCACCACGCTGACCGAGGCCGGTTATGTGGGCGATGATGTGGAGAATATCCTCCTGCGTCTGCTGCAGGCTGCGGATTACGATGTGGAGCTGGCGCAGCGGGGCATCATTTACATTGATGAGTTGGATAAGATCTCCCGCAAGAGCGAGAATGTATCCATCACCAGAGATGTGAGCGGCGAAGGCGTGCAGCAGGCACTGCTGAAGCTGCTGGAGGGCACCGTTGCCAATGTGCCGCCGCAGGGCGGGCGGAAGCATCCCCATCAGGAAATGATTCAGGTAGATACATCCAATATCCTCTTTATCTGCGGCGGCGCTTTCGCCGGTATCGAAAAGACCATCGAGGAGCGGCGCAATAAGACCACCATCGGTTTCGGCGGTGAGGTGCAGAGCAAAAAGGAACAGAAGCTGGGTGAGATCCTGCAGAACGTGGAGCCTCACGACATCCTGAAATACGGCCTGATTCCCGAGCTGGTAGGTCGGCTTCCGGTGATCACGCCGCTGCACAGTCTGGAGCGGGATGACCTGATCCGGATTCTGACCCAGCCGAAAAACAGCCTGACCAGACAGTATGAGGCGCTGCTCCGCTACGATCATGTGGAGCTTCGGTTCACGCAGGAGGCGCTGGAGGAAATTGCCGACAAGGCACTGGCAATGGATTTGGGCGCCCGCGGTCTGCGAAGCATCATGGAAAACCTGATGACGGACATTATGTATCAGATCCCCTCTGACCCGACGATCACCGGTGTGGAGATCACGGGGGACTGTGTGCGGGGCAAAACGGGTCCGGAGATTCTCCGCCAGTCCGCTTTGACCGAATAACAACACAAGTAAGAGGGACGAACCGTGTGGTCGTCCCTCTTTGCCTTTTTTACCCAAGGAGAAACAGAGATGAACGAGAGCAATTACATTCTCCCCATGATCGCCCTGCGGGGACTCAGTGTTTTCCCCAATATGATGATCAACTTCGACATTGAGCGCCCCGCTTCCGTGGCAGCACTGAATGCCTGCATGGACGGGGATCGGCGGATTTTCCTGCTGGCGCAGCGGGAGGCGGATATCGAGGAACCCCGGGAAGAGGACCTGTATGAGGTTGGCTGCGTGGCCAATGTGCGGCAGATCCTCCGGATCCCCGACGGGGGAATCCGCGTTCTGGCGGAGGGCCAGTACCGCGCCGTTCTGCTGACGATGGTGCAGGAACACCCGTACTTCCAAGCGGAGGTACGACCGGTTTTCGAGGAGGACGCAGAGGCCGATCCCCAGCTGCGGGAAGCGCTTCTGCGGCGTACCAAGGGTCTGCTGGGCCATATGGCCATGCTGCTGCAGGGCAACGCACCGGAATTTATGCAGGGCGGAGCGGACGATTATCAGGATACAGGTGCACTTGCGGATTTTCTGGCGCAGAATATGCACATCAGCCATGAGAAAAAGCAGGCGATTCTGGAAATTCTGGATCCGATGGAGCGGCTGGAAAGTCTGTGCAGCATTCTGGAGCATGAGATCAATGTGTTGGAGATCGAAGGCCAGCTGCAGCGGAAAACGCATGCCAGAATGATGGAAAACCAGCGGCAGGGCATTCTGCGGGAACAGCTTCGCACCATTCAGCAGGAGCTGGGCATGGATGACGAGCAGGACGCAGAAAACGACCTGCTGGAATATGCGGAAAAGATTGAGACACTGCAGGCGGATGATACGGTGAAGGATAAGCTGGCCAAGGAGCTGCGCCGTCTGCGTCATCAGGGCTTTGGCTCCTCCGAGGGCGCAGTGATCCGTACCTATCTGGACACAGCGCTGGAGCTGCCCTGGGGCACCTATACCGAGGACAACGTCAGCGTGTCTGCCACCCGGAAAAAACTGGACGAGGATCATTACGGTCTGGAAAAAGTCAAGAAACGCATCGGTGAGTTTGTGGCCGTGCGTCAGCTGGCACCGGATATGAAGGGCGGCATCCTCTGTCTGGTAGGCCCTCCGGGAACCGGCAAGACCTCCATCGGTATGTCCATCGCAGCTTCCATGGGCCGGAAGATGAGCCGGGTCAGTCTGGGCGGCGTCCATGACGAAGCGGAGATCCGCGGCCATCGAAAGACTTATGTGGGCGCTATGCCCGGCCGGATTCTGGCCGCCATGACCCAGGCGGGCACAATGAATCCGGTGCTGCTGCTGGATGAGGTGGATAAGCTTGGCTCCGATTATCGGGGCGATCCCTCCTCCGCGCTGCTGGAAGCACTGGATCCGGAGCAGAACCGCACCTTCCGGGACCATTATCTGGAGCTGCCCTTTGATCTCAGCAACGTGCTGTTTATCACCACAGCCAACAGCACCTCCACCATCCCCCGTCCGTTGCTGGATCGGATGGAGGTCATCGAGCTGAGCAGCTATACCGATGAGGAAAAGCTCCACATTGCCAAGGAACATCTGCTGCCGAAGCAGCGGAAGACGCACGGCATTCTGGCAAAGCAGCTTCGCATCAGCGAAGCGGTGCTGCGGGAGATCATCGCCGGGTGGACACAGGAATCCGGCGTTCGAAATCTGGAACGGCAGCTGGCGGCTGTCTGTCGGAAAGCGGCGGTGCGGCTGGCGGAGGGCGAGGTAAAGACCGTTACCGTGAAGCTCAGCGATCTGGAATCCATGTTGGGTGTGCGCCGGGTGAAGCCGGATGAGAAAAAGCGTCCGGATGCGGTGGGCCTTGCCAGAGGTCTGGCATGGACCAGTGTGGGCGGGGTTACGCTGGATGTGGAGGTTGCCGTTACGGAGGGCACCGGTCAGCTGAAGCTGACCGGTAATCTGGGCGATACCATGAAGGAATCCGCACAGGCAGCAATTACTTATATCCGCAGCAGAGCCTCTCTGCTGGGAATTGACCCGTCCTTCTATAAGAATAAGGATATCCATGTACATTTTCCGGAGGGCGGCGTCCCGAAGGACGGACCCAGCGCCGGTATCACCATGACGCTGGCCGTGATATCCGCGCTGACAGGCGCACCCGTGCGGGGCAATATAGCCATGACCGGCGAGATCACCCTGCGGGGGCGTGTACTGGCCATCGGTGGCCTGCGGGAAAAGACCATGGCGGCTTTGCGCGCCGGTGCGGAAACGGTGATCATCCCCAAGGAGAATGAACGGGATCTGGAGGAGATCGATCAGGAGGTTCGCGGTGCGCTGAACTTCGTCACTGCGGAGTGCGTGGATGATGTGCTGCATCTGGCACTGGACTTTTCCAATGTGAAGCCGTGGCAGGCGCCGAAGGAGGGCACACAGCCCGCACCGGCACAGCCGGAAGCCAGACCCGCGGAACGCAGTCTGGCAAACTGAACCCGGTCAGAATAGAATAGAGCGGTAAGACCGTGCGGAGACGCGCATCCCGATTGTCGGGGTGTCCGGCCGCCGGTCTTACTTATTTTATATGACAGGGAGGAAAACCCTATGTCCGATGTGATTCTGAGCTTCGGCAGTCTGACGGAAGCGAATCGGGCACAAAGCCTGCTGCTGCGGAAGCGAATCCGGTGCCGCGTGGTGCGGCTGCCGCATCGACCGGGCGGCAGCTGCGCGTTTGGGGTGCAGCTGCGGGAAGCAGACCAAGTGCGGGCAGCGGAGCTGCTGCGAAAGATCGGCATTCGGCCTCGCAGCCTGATCCGGGAGGCTGACGGCGATGATCTATTTTGATGCCGCCGCGACCACGCTGCAGAAGCCGGGCAGCGTGACCCGTGCCATGCGTCGTGCGGCAGACACACTGGGAAGTCCGGGGCGGGGCGGTCACGCTGCGGCCATGGCTGCGGCAGAAGAAGCATATGCCTGCCGGGAAGCCGCTTCGGAGCTGTTTCATGTGTGTTCGCCGGAGCAGGTGGTGTTTTGCATGAACGCCACCCACGGACTGAATCTGGCTATCAAAAGCATTCTGACCCCCGGTATGCGGACGGTCATCAGCGGCTATGAGCATAATGCTGTGCTGCGTCCACTGCGGGAGGGAAAGGCGAAACTGGCCATTGCCGCCTCGCCGCTGTTCCGGCCGGAGGCGGCGCTGGATGCTTTTCACAGAGAGCTGACGGCAGATACCGGCCTGTGTGTGGTCAACCATGTATCCAATGTGTTCGGTTTCATTCAGCCGGTTTCCGAAATCGCGGAGCTCTGCCGGAAACGGCGGATTCCGCTGATCGTGGATGCGTCCCAGTCCGCGGGGATCCTGCCGCTGGATTTTGAAGCGCTGGGTGCGGATTTTGTTGCCATGCCGGGGCACAAGAGCCTCTACGGCCCTCAGGGGACGGGACTGCTGCTCTGCGCCCGGCCCGGAAAACCGCTGCTGGAAGGCGGAAGCGGCAGCGATTCCCGGAATTCGGGAATGCCGTCCATGCTGCCGGACCGTCTGGAGGCCGGAACCCACAATATGCCCGGCATTGCAGGTCTCCGGCAGGGGATTCGCTTTGTCCAGTCTCTGGGGACGGAGAAGATCCTGCGCCATGAGTGTATGCTGCGGCAGCGGCTTTGTACGCTGCTGGAGGATAACCCGGCTGTGCGGTTGTATGCTTCCGACCGGGAGGACGCGCAGACCGGTGTGCTTTCCTTTTCTCTGGCAGAGACCGACTGCGAGACTGCGGCGGCGGCACTGTCGGAGGCCGGAATTGCCCTGCGGGCCGGTCTGCACTGTGCGCCGCTGGCGCACGATACAGCGGGAACGGACGGCACACTTCGCGCCAGCTTCTCCGTTTTCAACACGCCCCGGGAACTGAAAAAGCTGGTCTCAGAGCTGGAAAACTTCCGATGAAACATAAAAAGGAACTTGTCAAGGACAAAAATATAAGTTATACTGTAGGGTGCATAATAGACACCGGGTATCCCGGGAACGGGTGAGGTTTGCACTATGGCGTTTCTGGACATCTTTAAAACCATCCGGATCAACGATATTATCGACATTGCGATCATGTCGTTCGTCCTATATCGGGTTCTGTATTTTCTGGCCCGGTCCGGTTCGGGCCGGGTTCTGAAAGGCATCCTGCTTCTGCTGGCGGTGATGCTGCTGGCAAAGGGTCTGAGCCTGAACGTGGTAAACTATATTTTCGGGAAAACCTTTGAACTGGGCGTTCTGGCACTTCTGATCATCTTCCAGCCGGAGGTACGTTCTCTGCTGGAAAAAGTCGGCGGCCTCACCCGGTATATCCCCGGCAGAGCCGGACTGCATGAGATGGAAAATGCGATCACCGAGGTGGTACAGGCTGCACGGGAGCTGGCGGTCACCCATACCGGCGCTCTGATCGTCTTTGAACGGGACAACATTCTGGATGAACAGCTGAAAAGCGGAACCCTGATCCATGCGGATACCCGTGCGGAACTGCTGAAAAATATCTTCTATCCCAACACCCCGCTGCACGATGGCGCGGTGGTGATCCGGGGCGGGCGAATCGAAGGCGCAAGCTGCGTCCTGCCCCTGACTTCGCAGACCCACCTGAGCCGGGAGCTGGGAACCCGTCACCGGGCCGGTATCGGCATCAGCGAAGCTTCGGATGCGGTGGCAGTCATCGTCAGTGAGGAGACCGGCGCCATCAGCGTTGCGGTGGACGGTATGCTGAAGCGGCATCTGACCGCGGAAAACCTGCAGCGGATTCTGAATAACGAGCTGCTGCAGGATCAGGATGAGAAGCAGCCCAAGCTGAAAACGCTGGCACAATCCATATTTGCAAAGGATAAAGACCGTGAAGACAATTGATAAGATCCTGCAAAGCAAGACACTGTATGCTGTCATAGCCGTCATTGCGTCCATTTTCCTGTGGGCTTATGTGGCCAATTATGAGAACACCACGCAGGAAGTCCTTTTGACCGGACTGGAAGTGGATTACATCGGCGGAGAGGATATTCTGCTGGATCGGGATCTGCTGGTCACGGATCAGGATATGCAGTCGGTCACGCTGACGCTGCTGGTGAAGCGCAGCATTGCCACCAAGCTGCGGAATGACAGCGTGCATATCAGCGTAGATCTGCGGGATATCCGCAGCACCGGCGTATATGAGAAGGTCTACCTCATCGAATATGATGAGGTGAACGAGGATGACGTCATCGTTACCCGGAAGTACCCGGAATATATGACGGTGAACATTGACCGGCTGAGCACCGCACCCTCCGTGGAGATCCGCGGCGATTTCAATGGGAGCACAAAGGAAGGCTTTATGAAGGAGAATATCATCTATTCTCCCGAAACCATCGAAGTCACCGGGCCGGAGACGCTGGTTTCCAGAGTCGCTTACGCGGAGGTGCGGATTGAGCGGGAGAATCTGGACAAAACCGTGACCGGAAAGGTGCCGTTTGTGCTGAAGGATCAGGACGGAGAGACCATCGACAGCGCAGAGCTGACCACGAATGTGAGCGAGATCGAATACACCATTCCCGTCACCTTTACGAAGGAAGTAGGGCTCACCGTGAAGCTGATTCCCGGCGGAGGCGCAACGGCGGACAATGTGACGGTGGAGATCAATCCTGCAACGATTTCCCTGTCCGGCGATCAGGCAGAACTGAGCACCATCAACCAGATTCAGCTTGGCACCATTGACCTGAGTACCTTTGCACAGTCCTGCACGGAGAACTTTACCATTCTGATTCCCAACGGGTTCCATAATGAATCCGGCGATGTGACCGCAACCGTTACCGTGACCGTGAAGGGACTGGCCACCAAACGGGTAGTTACCACGAATATCAGCTTTATCAATGTGTCGGAAGGATATATCCCCACAGCCATTACCCAGTATAAAGAGGTCGTGATCCGAGGTCCGGCTGAGATTTTGGATCTGATCGAAGGCGGAAACATCCGCATCATCGGCGATCTGACGGATATCGGCAGCGCGGTAGGGCGGTTCAGCGTCCCCACAACGGTGGTGATCGACGGGTATGCGGATGCGGGCGTCATCGGCGACGCATATAACGTGGTGGTCTCGCTGGAGGAAGCTCCGCCGGAGGAACCCGGGGAAGAAACGGAGGGAGCACCATGACCCAGTCCGCTGTAGTGGAACAGTGCTACGCAGACGGCTGGGCACAGGTTCGGGTGGTACAGAAATCCGCCTGCGGGCACGACTGTGCGGAGTGCGGCAGTGTGTGCGGCAAAGTGCGGATCCTGCATCTGCGGGTGCGGAACCCGCTGGATGTTCGCTCCGGCGACCGGGTCACACTGCAGACCGAAACCGGTAAGGTGATCCGGGCTGCCGCACTGGTATATCTGCTGCCTCTGGCTGCGCTGCTGGGCGGTGCCCTGCTGG
>DCGQ01000037.1:12029-12164 GCA_002314635.1 Clostridiales bacterium UBA1774 | reverse complement strand
GCTCCTGCTCCATCCCGCTCCGGGTTTTTCCCGAAAACTGCACGGTTTCCGAACGGTTTTCCGTTCTCCGAAAACCTTCCACCGCTTCCGCAGCGGAAGACGGCTCCCTACGCTCCCGGTTCTCCCGAAGCGTCC
>DCGQ01000037.1:0-11869 GCA_002314635.1 Clostridiales bacterium UBA1774 | reverse complement strand
GAATCCGCTGCATTCTGTTCCGCTGCAGCCGTTTCCCGACCCGTTTCGGATTTCCATACGGTCTCCCGGCTTTTTTCTCGGCCTGTGTCCGCCGTAATCGGGGAACGCGGCGCGGCTGCATTCCCGTCTGCCGCCGGTTCTGCACGATACTCTTTTCCGGATGTGCTGTGCTCCTGCTCCATCCCGCTCCGGGTTTTTCCCGAAAACCGCACGGTTTCCGAACGGTTTTCCGTTCTCCGAAAACCTTCCACCGCTTCCGCAGCGGAAGACGGCTCCCTGCGCTCCCGGTTCTCCCGAAGCGTCCCGCTTTCTGCGTGGTGTGATTCGGTATCGGATTCCCCCGTTTCCGCACGATAGATCATGGAGGAAGGCACTATGCGGGGCTGGGAAGCATCCGGAAGCGCTGTCTGACGCTGGGTCTGATCAGCCTGCACCGGTTCCCGCTGCAAGGCTGAATCCGCTGCATTCTGTTCCGCTGTAGCCGTTTCCCGACCCGTTTCGGTTTCCCAAACAGGGTCTCGGCCTGTATCCGCCGTAATCGGGGAACGCCGCGCGGCTGCATTCCCGTCTGCCGCCGGTTCTGCCGTTTCTTCCCGAATTACGGAGTCTGCTTTCTTCCCGGAATGCCCGCTTTTCCCCACGGGATTTTTCCGTACAGAATCTCTGCGCTGTTCGGAAACTGCGGCAGAGGCAGACTGCTCCGTGCGCGGCGGGTCATTCCGAAGCTGATTCATCCGAAGCGTCTCGGATACGGCGCGTCGAACCTCACGGAACACCCGATCTGAATCCGAACCGGAATCCATGTCCCCAAAACTCTGAGACAGCGCTTCCGGAGACAACCAATCAAGAGGATCCGAACCCGGGATGGTACTTCCGCTTTCATGCTGTGCAAGGGCATTCTCTCTGCGGCGGCGCATCACATCCGGCAGCAGGATGCTGGCCGCAGAAACCCCGTCCTGTTTCGTTCTTCCGTTCCGGGAAGGATAGCCGGGATGGGTCTCCCGAAATTCCGGCTGCCATCCGCCGCTTGCAGGAACCCCCATGGACTGACTGGCAAGCTCCAGCTTCTTCCCGGGGATCACCTGCCGCAGAATCCCTGCCGGGACTGTTGTACCATGAAGCGGCTTTGTCAGCTCCGCAGAGCGAATCAGGGTGTCCCTGTTCCGGGCAGGGATTCTCTCACCGTGCTGCCGCTGGTCTGACCCGATGTTCCGGCTTTCCTCTGCCGCTGACCGCAGCCGCGTTTCCTGTGTCTGCCGGGAAAGCGGCAGCTCTGCCGTGATCCTTCGGTTTCCCACATCCAGCACGATATGCCTGACATCTGCGGCGGACGTATAGATTTCCTTTTCCCGCAGAATGATACGTTCCAGAATCCTTTGTGCCGGCGTTTTGCTTTCCTTGTTTTTCCTGCTCTGTTCGTCCTTCAGAAGTCGGTTTACGATCAGATCCACATTCAGGTCGAAATGCACCTCCGGCGCCGCCTGCTGTTCTTCCGTATCTTCCTCCAGATACGCAAGACGCAGCGGACGATACATACCCATAGACTGGGCATTTCGCTGCATCAGTTCGGTGGTAAACAGCTGCGTCAGCAACCCGAATGGAGACAGGGATTCCTGTCTCGCAACTGTCATATCCGGTTTGATTCTGGAGATGTTATCCATCAATAGCACCCATTGTAGAGGAACTCAATCCGACTCACGGCCAGTGCCGGCTGGTTGCTGTTCAGTTCGGGGCCGATGTACCGCTGAAGGTGTGCGCCCACGATGGTCCAGCTCCGCTGGGGTGTTCCGAAGCTGTCCCGCAGAATGACTTCCCCGCCAAGCGGAACCGACATACCGGAAGCACACATCCCCATCAACGCGGAAACCGCGTCTGCCGTTGTCACAACGCCCTGTTCCAGAACCAGTACCTGCGGCCGCGTTTCCTTGAAAAAGAACCTGGGATAGTTGGAACCGCCTTCGTTATAGGTCTCGTATTCGATTTCCATATTCAGACCGCTCACCGCAGTAAACCTGCCCGTCAGCACAACGCCGGTTCCGGCCAGTGTCACTTCAAAATAGGAACCGGATACAAATTCGCTTGTCAGCATCTGGCCGTTCCTCCATCCCTTGCCGCCGTCTCTCGTTCATTCGATTCTCCGTGCAACCCCTTGTATGGCAAATGTCACGCTTTCCGTCAGCACCTCGCTGCGGGTACTGTCCATCGGGGAAAGCTCGTAACCGACAGGCATTGCGTTTTTCAGTGACCATGTTACGCATCGCTTTCCCGCGTCATCCAGTGCAATGATGTTCAGTGTCCGGCGCAGGCGGTTGTTGACAGGGCCGGTTTCCGGCGAAGCCGCAGCGGAGAATACCCAGTCCAGAAAATCACTGGTGCCCAGTACCCCCTTCGACAGCGTGACCGGCGCATAGCTCGTCAGCACGGGAATCTCCTCCTGTACGCCTCGGATATCATTTCCGCCCCGCGCCTGAATGGTCTGCATCTGCATCCGGATGCCGGAAAACTGTGAAAACGCACCGACGACCCTTCCATCCACTTCCACCAGAAAGCGGAATGCGGTCAGCGGCCCGTTTTGAAACTGTTGATAATTGGCCATTCCCATCACCCAAGCCGTCCCTACCGGAACTCAAATGTTTTATTTTTCTCCGAACCGCTGAGCTTTTTGTTTACGGCAGAAACCTCGGTGCACCAGCGTCGGCGCTCGCCGTGGCTCAATGCCATCACTTCATCCCGGGACCAGTGCAGATAATAGGACAGGAAAGTCATCTCCTGATAGAGCTGCTCCTGCGGATACAGCACCAGTCCTAGGCTAATAAAAAATCCAGCGGCACCTCGATCTGCTGATTGCAGTGCGGACAGACCACCTTATAGGTGGGCATTTCCGACATGTTGATACGCTGATACAGATCCTGCAGATAGGCCAGATCCATGGTAAACAGTCCCTCGATCACATGGGTGTTGATCGCGCTCAGGGTACCGAGCCGCGTGATGACCCGGCTCAGTAGGATGATCGTCAGATAGCCGCTGTTCTGCTGCACCCGCGGATCCCGCATCGGCAGAATCTCATCCGCCGCAGTTGCCAGACGCATGGTACCGCGGCGATGCACATCCCCGTTTTTATCCACATAGCCTTTGGGCAGTTCAAATTCAAATTCAGTTTCCATACATTACTCTCATTTTCGGGAAAAGCCCTCCGTACTGCCGCACGGATTCTGCGCGGCAGAGGAGGGCTTTCGTCAGATGTCCATTAAATGGTGGACGCCTCACCGGCAGAATTGCCGGGCGTATGCTCAAGGCCCTCATGGCAGAGCTCCAGCGACTGGATCGCAACCTCGCCGCCCATGCCGTTCAGATCGGGCACGGTATAGCCAACCGGCCATGCGTTGATCAGGTTCCAGGACGGACCGGGATTCCCGGCGTCGTCGATCAGGGTAATGGTCACATTATGCCGCACCATTCCGGTGGGAGGCGCGGTGTTGGTGGGTGCAACGGCATAAACCCAGTCAAGGAAGTCCGAGTCATCCGATACGCCCCAGCGAAGGGTCACATTTCCGAACTTGGTAAGGCCGGCCAGCTTGCGCGGCGTATTCCGAAGATCATCGCCTTCACGGTATTCCACCGCATCCACGGAGGAACTCATGCCGGAAACTTCGGAAAAACCGGCACGGCTGATACCGTCGATTTCGACCTGATAGCGGAATACTCTGTATGGATAATTAATTGCCATCTATACTGTCATCCTTTCTGTCGATATGGAAGCTGTTGGCTTATTCCGCCGAGGAGGTCTTCTGCGTGATGCGGAAAATCACAAATTCAGCAGGCTTGACAGGAGCAATACCGATCTCACAGATCAGGCGGCCATTGTCAATATCATCCTGTGTCATGGTAGTGGGTCCGCATTCCACATAAAACGCCTGATCCGGGCTGGTGCCTGCCAGTGCACCGTCTCTCCAGCAGGTTGCAAGGAAGGTTTCGATGGTGCGTCTTACGCGGCCCCAGAGCACCTCGCTGTTGGGTTCGAACACCACCCAGTTGGTATTGGAACGGATGGATTCTTCCACATAGATGAACAGGCGGCGCACGTTGATATACTTCCACAGGCCGTTGGAGCTGATGGTACGGGCGCCCCAGACACGGATGCCCCGGCCGGGGAACGCACGGATCAGGTTCACGCCGATGGGATTCAGGATGTCCTGCTCCGCGGTATTGTAGTTGCAGCTCAGACCGGTGCAGCCGCGGACGACTTCATTTGCCGGTGCCTTGTGTACGCCGCGCTCGTTGTCGCATCTGGCATAAATGCCGGCCATTGCGCCGGAAGGCGGGAAATAATCGGAGCGCTTGGCGCCTGCATCGTACATCTGCAGCCAAGGATGATACATGGCTGCATAGGTGGAATCGTACATATCCCGGAAGTTGGCCAGATCATTGGGCTTTTTCAGCTCCAGCGGCGCATCCAGAATGGCAAAGCAGTTTGCCCGATTCTCACAGAAGCCGATCAGACCGGCCTGAACCTCCGGCGCGGTCACGCCGGGAATCAGCATGATGGAAACGCTGGAGTTTTCCAGGAACGCCTGCAGACCCGTGCGCTTGCCGGGGCCGCCATCGCTGCCCAGATACGCGTCCGGCTTGGGCGTGCTTCCGTTGCTGCCGCCCACGGGGGTGAGCACCATCATGCCGCCGGTTCCGCCGCACTGCTCATAGGGCGTAATGCCCCCAGTTCTCGTCTCGGCAGGCTTTGCTTCACCGGCTGTACCTTCGTCCTTCTCGTCCTTCTTGTCCTTCGTCTTCTCTTCCTTGGGCAGGAAGGTGGCTCTGGGAGCAGGAAGGATCTCGACCTTGATCAGATCGCTCTTTGCCGTGCGGGCCGGAGCATAGTTCAGTGCTTCCGGCTTCAGGGACAGGTTCGCGAAGGTCTCCACCGTATCGTCCAGTCTTGCAGTCAGGGTGATCTCGCAGGTGCGAATGAATTTCGCCGTGCCCACCTTCGTGTCGGCTACATCCAATGTGCAGGGAGTGTTGAGGGTGATCGTTTTGTCCAGCGCGCTCTTCACCACCGCAAACATGCTTCTGCTGCCGTCAAACAGCTCGACTACGTCACCGGCATTGAAGCCGTCGGCGTTTTTCAGGGTCAGATCCGCACCGTTTACCGCAAGAACCTGTGTCTTTGCCTTGTAGGAGGGTTCCACGGTGACGCGCATATTGTCTGCCCACGCGCCGGGACTGGCCGCCGTGATCCGAAGGACACCGGAGGTCACGCTGCCGGGCTTTGCATCTCCGGCAACCGCACGCATGATATATGCGCGGGAGCCGCCGTTGGCAAAGAACTGTTCCACAGCATAGGGAAGGAATCTGGCAGAGCCGAAGCTCGCCTCGCTGAGATATCCGCCGAAAATGCGCTTGTAATCGGCAAAGTTGGTGACGAGCTGAGGCTCGCCGATCACGGGTCCGCGCTCCGCAAGGCCCACAAAGCCTGCTGTGCTGGTGCTGACGCCCTGCATCGGAGTTGCGCCGGAATCATACTCCTCCACATACACGCCCGGGGATAAATATTCTGCCATGTTCTCGCTCCACGCCATTCTGGTGAAACGCCTGCCGTGAAGCTTCCTCCTTTCGAATTATGGTTAATTATGATCAAAAGTTGTCTTTTGATGGTTCTGTCAGTGATGATCCCGTTCCCGCGCTCAAACGCCGGACAATCTTCCCCAGAAGCAGGAAACCACCTGTGCGCTGTATTGAAGAGCAGCCAAAACCCGCTCCTCCGCGCCGTAAACATCGTCCAGCTCCGCACGGCAGCGGTAGACCGGTTCTCCGTTCTCCGTCAGATAGAGCGCGCCGCGAATCAGCTCCCGGTTGATCCGGTCACAAATCAGCCTGCCCCGTTCCTTCGAAGCAGTCTGAAACGGAAACCGCCCGTAGATCAGCAGGGAACCGGGTCGGGCACAGCATGAGATTTCCCAGATCATTGCCTCCCGCCGCATCCGGAACCGGATCCAGCCCAGTTCTTCCGCCCATTCCACCTGCTCCCGCTCCAGCAATGCTTTCAGAAGCCGAAGCACATCGTCCTCTTTCATGTATCAGATCTCCAATGCAGCCGTGCCTTCCAACGGACTGAATCCGGAAAAATCCGGTCCCGGCGACAGCTGAGGTTCCTCACCCTCCCAAACAGCCGGAGCTGCGGCACAGGCCGTATGCGGCATGGTGCGTGTCTGCCTTTCGGGGCCTCTGCTTCTCTGCAGGTAAAGCGACAGCAGGACGCTGTTGCCCAGCTTATGGGAAAGGGACAGCACGCTTTCCGCCGGAAGCTGATCCCACGAGCCTCCGGCAATGACAGTCTGCAAAGCCGCAGCGACAGCATCGGGTTCAAGGCTCCGTTTCTGTCGGTCCTGTGTTTTGGTCTCCTGATTTTGTCGGGTCTGGTCTGTTTTCCGATCCGTCTGGAGCATCTTCCTCCGCTCCTTCATCCGGGTTTTCCGGCATTTCCGCCGCAGCGGTTTCCCACACCGAGGTGATGATATCGTCTTCGATTCCGGGTGCTTCCAGCTCCGTCAGGGTTTCGATGGCACGATCCGAAATGAAACGCAGCTTATTGATGAATTCATTTTTCATCTGCGCTTTTTTTGCACGAAGCGCCAGAACCTGCACAAGGGCATTCTGCAGCACCGGCTTTTCCCGCTGGTCCGTGCAGCTTCCCAGTGCTTCGCGGTACTGTGCTTCCAGCTCCCGATCCCGGCGGTCATCCAGAAAGGGGTACATGGCTCCCAGCGCCGTGGCATTCCCATCCCGGATCTCGCCCTTTCCCTGTGCCAGAGCTGTCATGGAGTCCACCACGCGCCTTGCGTCACGAAGCGTATCCACCACGATGCCGAGGGCACCCTTTGTGACATTCCGATGAAACAGCACCTGATCAGGAGCGTACCCGGGAACATTGCGAAGCTGGCTCCCGGTTTTCAGCAGGGACTGCTGCTGCAGGCGCTTGGGTCCGCTTTCCCCCACTGCCCGTTTGATGCAGGATACCAGCATCATTTTCCCGGTTCCGTTCAGCACCGATGCCGCCATCGTCCCTCTTTGGAATGCGGTTTCCGAAAACCGGGTCAGGGCGGAGGATACCTTGTCCGCCCGCATGGTCTTGCCTCCGGATTTGGCAGCGGGCGCACGCAAAGCGGACTGTTCCGCTGTCTGTTCCTGATTCCGGCTCTCCTTCGCTGCTTCTTCCGATGAAAAACCGCCGGTCAGTTCTGACGCATGGCGGTGCCCGATGCGGTCAAAGGTCTGATGAAAGTCCTCTGTCACGTGATACAGCGGGTCGCGATGCTGAAAATACTGTGCGCCCACGGCCCAGCTCAGATTCCCCTCGGCTTCCTTTTTCGCTTCCGCCGCGGAATGCAGCGGGGTTACTCTGTTCTTCCTGATGTACATACCGCATCTTCCAAAACCCGTTGGATTGCCGCGCGGAGCTGCTGCTCCCTCAGCGGCCGCACAAGAAACTCCGTCAGATGAATCCGAAAGCCGCGGATGGCGAACCGGTCTGTATCATCCAGCAGAATGACATGGCAGCCCGGATCCTCCTCGCGCAGCCTGCGGGCACAAAGGAATCCTTTTGCATCTCCATAACCCACTACGGCGCACCGGAACCGGCCCGGTTCAAAACCGCGCCACAGCGCCTCTTCCGTCTCAAACCTGCAGGAAGCGACGTTTACGGAATAAACTGCCGCCTGTTCCTCTGTGATTCTGCAGATCCGATACGCCTCCCCGGCATCCGCACAGCACACCGCAATCTGGAACACGGTGCCCCATTCCTTTCCGTTTTGATGCTGTTCCGCTTTTCGTATCATCTTCCGTTTTCAGGCGCATTATAACAAAGCTCTTTTTATTATGTTGAATTTCGACAAAATCAGCGTGAATCTGGCACGAACTGCGTTCCTGTTTCCACAAAAAGACTGCTACAATGCTGGCAGGAGAAACAGAGCCGGTGTCCGGCTGCAAAGGGATTCGATACCGCCTTCCCGCAGATACAGAAACTCACCGAAAAGAACCGGTACTGCTTCCGGCTTTTTCGGTGAGATGCTCTCATCATTCAGCGGTTATGCTCCGTTTTCCAGATCAGATACGAGGATTTGCTTCTGGACAGATTGGGTGCGCTGATGGCTACCCGTTCCCCGTTGTCCAACACAAAGCCGTTTCCGTTGATCCCCGCCACATACAGGAAATTCACAAGATAGCTTTTATGGCAGCGGCAAAAGGCATTGTCCAGCATGGAGGTCAGTTCATCCATGCTGCGATGGACGGGAATGACCTGTTCAACGGTATGGATCAGGCAGACATGTCCCCGGGATTCCATGTATCGGATGTCACGGGCCCGTACCGTCTCCGTACCTGCCTGTGTGCGAATGTGGAGATCGCTTCTCTTTTGTTCCCGCTGGAACAGGAACCAGTCCATGACCGCGTCCACATCCTGCTGGAAAATCGGCTTGGGCAGATAGTCCATTGCGTGCAGCTCGTGTCCCTCCAGACCATGCTCCCGGCTGGAGGTGACAAAGACAAGCTCACATTTCTCATCCAGCTTCCGCAGTCTGCGGGCCGTTTCGATTCCGTCCAGATTCGGCATGAAGATATCCAGAAAAACCAGATCCCAGCGTTCCGGCTTCCACATGGCCAGCAGCTGGCCGCCGTCATCCGCAGTTTCCAGACGCAGCTCCAGATCATGCATTTCCGCATAGCTTCGCAGATACCGGCGAAGCTTTGCCTGTGCCTCTGTCAGATCGTCACATATCAGCACGGAAACCGTCACGATAGGCCTCCCTTCTCTGCCATTCCTCAAGCGCTTCCCGCAGCGGGGCGATGTACGTCCTGCCCACCGGCAGGCTTGTGCTGTCTTTCAGGAACAGCTCTGTATAGGTCATGCCGGAGATGGAGTCCAGATGGACAAGGTAACTGCGATGGCAGCGAAAAAACGGCGGATTCGGCATCAGGAAAGCCAGCTCGCTGATGCCGTAGCGGATGAGAAAGGTCTGTGACGCCTGATGGAACATGGAATAGTGTGCGAAAGCCTCCACATAACAGATGCTTCCCAGAGGCAGCCGAAAATTCTGCCGCTGGTACTGTGCTTCCAGATAAACCCGTCCCCGCCGCCAGAATCGTTCACAGGATTTCATGGCTTCCTTCAGCCGCTGCCTGTCAAAATCCGGCTTCAGCATTGCAGTGGGATGCCAGCGATACGAGCGAATCGCCCGTCCTGCATCTTCTGACAGGATGATCAATCCGATATTCTGCGTTTCCGGCCGAAAGCTCTCCGGCAGCTCCACACTGTCAAGGTCTGCGAACAGGAGTGAAATGGGGTCCTGTTCCGAAAAGTCGAAGCAGTCCGATACCTCTGCTTGCAGTGCCGCACATTCTCCGGCTGCCCAGTATGTAAGGTGCTTCTTCAGCTGTTCTGCCAGTGATTCCGACAAGGTGCAGATTTTCACGCGCACGATTCCGTCACAGACCACGCCCATACACCAGTCCCTCCCTTCCGTCCTGCAGCTAAGCAGATTTGATTCTTCCGTGTCTCGCAATGCCGTACCATGTTCTGCCGGAATTTCAAACAGGAGGAAATGAACCTTCACCCTCCGGAAATCACAGGCGCTTTTCGATGGTCAGGATGTTTTTTCCGTTTTCGCGGGAATAGATTACCTCGTCCATCGTCTTTTTCACGATGTAGATTCCCAGTCCTCCGATGCTGCGTTCTTCCGCCGATTTCGTGATGTCCGGTTCCGCTGTCTCCAGAGGGTTAAAGGGAACTCCGCTGTCCTGAAAGGTAATCCGGACGGCTGACGGAGCCTCCGCAAATTCCACCTGTACCACAGCCGTGCCACGTTCATTCGGGTATGCGTATGTGACAATATTGCTGAATATCTCATCCAGCACAATATCAATCTGATACTGCACCCGATCCGGACAGCCTGCCGCTTCCAGTTCCGAATCCACAAACCGGGTCAGCACATCCAGATTTTCCATGAGGGTATCCAAACGCATTGATTTTGCCATACGGCAATCTCCTTTGTATAAACAGCTCTCACTGTTCGATCGTCAGAATGTCGTGAAACCCCGTAATATTGATGATCTCCATAATGGCACTTCCCACATGACGAACCACCATGGTTCCCTGCCTGTTCATGACTTTCTGATAGGCAAGCAGCACGCGAAGTCCGGAGGATGAAAGATATTCCAGTTGTTCCAGATCAAATACCAGTGAAGTGACGCCTTCGATTTTTTTCAGTGTTTCTTCCAGTTTGGGCGTTGTGGTGCTGGTAAGGCGGCCTTTCAAAAACAGAATCAGTTCCCCGTCATTTTTTTCCTGCCTAATCTCCATCCTGATGTTCCTCCATCCATAATTCAGTATCGGGCATATGAACCGTACTCATATTCTTTCCTATATACGCACATTCCTTCCATACAGGTCCGCACTGCCGCAGCAGGTGCGGCGGCGGTGCTGCCGCAAACACACGCAGAGCCTAGGCTGCATGAAAGATTTCGGCAAACACCGAATGGAAAACCGTTTTTTCTCTCCGAACGCTGCATTTTTGTGTTCTTATGCAGTTTTATTATTTGTCGATATGATAAGGCCATTCTGCCGCCATGTATAGCTCTTATCTTCCATATACTCCCCATCTTTCGCAATATATGGCCGCCTTCTCCTTTTTTTCTGCCGATCTATGTCACCGTCTTTCAGAATCCTGTATAATGTCTTTGTCCGGTTTTGGTTATTGCCATATGGTACGCCATATGGATTGCATAGGAGGTATTTTCATGACAATCCTGCAGATCCGTGTCGTAGTCTGGACAGCCGAGCTGGGTTCCATCTCCTCGGCTGCCAAGGAGCTGAACCTCTCTCAGCCGAATGCCAGCAGCTGTATCCGACTGCTGGAAGAAGAAATCGGATTCCAGATTTTTCACCGAACCAATGCCGGTGCGGTCATTACCGATAAAGGCGAGCAGTTTCTGAAACATGCACGCCAGATTCTGGAGCAGAATGAAAAAATCATGTGGCTTCGCAACACTGAGGAAATCTACCGACTGCGAATCGGAAGTCTGTACTATTTCCCTGCGGTGAAATCGTTTCTGGATCTCTGCGAAATGCATCGTGATGACCGCGAGGCGGATTTCAGGTTTTACAGTGTCTCCGTAGATGACGGTATCGACTGTCTTGCCAGACGGGATCTGGATCTGATCATTGCGCCGGTGATGAAGCATCAGATTGCGGGACTGATGAGCAAATGTAAACGCAGCTCCACCGAGCTGACTTCCATCTGCCAGATTCCGGCTGTCATCAACGTGCGAAAGCAGCATCCGGCCGTGGCAGACGGACGCTGCATGAATCTGACTCAGGGCAGCAGCGCCATGAAGGAGTTTCCGTATATCTCATATCGGAATCTTCTGGAGGACACCTCTTCCATCAGCTACAATGAATCCGATTTCGTCCAATGCAGCTACAAGATTTATGTGGATGATGTGGACGCAAAGCTGCGGATGATTTCCGTCACCAACGGTTTTTCCTTCGGCATCCTGTCTACCAACGAAACCATGGAACAGTACGGCATTCTGTCGATCCCGGTTCCCGGCGTCACGCTGGAAATGTTTGTGCTGACGCGGCCCAATGACACCGCTCGTCGGGAGATTTCGGAATATCTGGCCATGCTTCGAAAAGAGCTGATCCCGGTGATCGAACACGGCGGGTAACATGGCCGCTTCCTGATTTCATGAAATACACCGGGAATACCATATACAAAGAGATGGCCGCCCGTGAAAGGCACAGCCATATAAGGAAGTAATCAAAAACACACTTTCGGAGATGGCATAAAGCACTACAAAAGCAGAGAATCCTGAGTAA
>DCGQ01000059.1 GCA_002314635.1 Clostridiales bacterium UBA1774 | reverse complement strand
ATGATCGGCCGCAGCAAGGATTCTGCCATGTTCTACGGGATGATTCGGAATATCACCGCCGAGAAACGCCGGGTGGACGCCATACTGGACAGTGAACGGCGGTTCAAGATGGCCAGTGAGCAGGTCAATATCTATTACTGGGAATACACCGTGGCAACGAAGGAAATGCGCCCCTGCTTCCGCTGTATGCGGGATCTGGGTCTTCCCGCACTGGTGACGAATTATCCGGAACCGGCGATCAAGATGGGCATTTTCCCGCCGGAGGTCGCAGACATGTACCGGGACTGGCATA
Organism: Clostridiales bacterium UBA1774; assembly: GCA_002314635.1. GTDB lineage: Bacteria > Bacillota > Clostridia > Oscillospirales > Oscillospiraceae > UBA1774. The sequence continues at coordinate 3,700 of DCGQ01000059.1, read as the reverse complement.
AACAGATCGAAGCGGGCGTGCCGAGTCTGGAAGCTGTGATTCCGCTGACCGTAGGACGGGTGCCGTTCCTTGTGCGGTATACCACGGAGTTTGATGAGACAGGCAGACCGGTGAAGGCATACGGTTCCGCAGCATTGGTAGTCGATGCACAATAAAGGAAACGGAACATGAGGATTACGGAGAATAAGACGGAGATACCGCTGGAACAGGTCATGTCACTGCTGAAACAGACCTACTGGGCGGACAAGCGCAGCGAGGAGCTGGTTCGGAAGTCCATGGAGCATTCCTCCTGTTATGGGGTCCTGACGGAGGAGAATAAGCTGGTTGGCTTTGCAAGGGTCATCAGCGACTATGCCACTTCCTATTATCTCTGCGATGTGGTCATAGATGAAGCGTTTCGCGGGCAGGGTCTGGGGAAGCTGCTGGTTTCCCATATTGAAAGCGCACCGGAGTATGCCGGTCTGCGGGGTATGTTGATTACGAAAGACGCCCACGGCCTGTATGAGAAGTACGGATACAGCACGTTGGACGGGCGGTTTATGGTCAAGACGCTGAACTGCTGATTTTGTGGAAAGAATAACGAAGCCTTCGGGAACCGAATTCCCGGAGGCTTCATTTCTTCATCCTTATCCCTGATACACCGATTTGAAGGTGTTCCATGTTTTCTGCATGGCTTCTTCATAGGGCGTATAGGCAAAACCAAAGCGGTCACAGATGCGCTGACCGCTGTAAAGTTCATCGTATACCGTAGGCAGGGAGATGTTCAGCTCCCATTGGGGTGCGTCCTCAGGTCCAATGGGAATGCGGGTGAGCGCCTGACCGTAGAAACGCTCCAGACTGTCCAGCAGTGCTTCCCGGGTCAGCACTTCGGGAGCGGACAGATTGTAGATTTCGCCATAGCTGCGTTGGTCGCCCACAAGCTGCATGATGGCTCGGGCCACATCCGGCGCGTAAACCATGTTGAAACAGGCGTTGGCATCCCGCAGCACCGGAACCGGCAGTCCCTGCACGATACGCCGAATATAGTAGCTTTCTCTGGGCGTATAGTTGAAGGGACCGAAGATGATGGTGGGGCGGAGAATGGTCGCAGCAGCATGGACTGCGGCAGCGGCTTCTGTCAGCTCCCGCTCCAGCAGCAGCTTTTTCCAGACATAATCGGACATCTGGTTGTGAATCTGCGGCTCTTCCATGACCGGGTCGCCCTCGTGCCGCTCCGAAAGATCATCGGTGGCATAGACACTGGCAGTGCTGATATAAATATACTGATCGATGCGGCCCTGCAGCAGCTCCAAAAGAATGCGAATCTGACCAGGTTCATAAGCACAGGTATCGATCACCGCGTCAAAACGCGTGTTTCCCAGCTGCGGCAGCAGGGAAGTGCGAAGTGCTTCCGTGTCATTCCGGTCACAGTGCAGCTCCTGTACATGCTCCCGGTTCAGCGCCGGGGCCGTTCCGCGGTTGATTACCGTGATCTCAAACTCCCCGGTTCGGGAGGCCAGAATGCAGAAGATGCGGCCGACAAAATAACTGCCGCCAATGACCAGAACCTTTTTTGCCATCTTGTTATCCCTCCTGAAATCGTGTATGATAGGATTATAACAGATAATGTGACGAATGTCACCATATGGAAAGGAAGTTGCTACAATGCCGGAAGAAGTCAAAAGCGTCATGGCCGACAACGGCCAACCTACCTTTGAAGGACTGAGCCAGTACTGTCCGCCGAAATCCTATGAGCTGGACGGAAGAACCCTGCTCCTTTGCATGGACAGCGGTTATGACTATACCGTAGAGTTCAGCCGGGAGACGGTTACATGGGGAAAAGTGGGCGAGGAAACGAGGACGGATTCCTATGTCTGCCTGAAGGGTGAGGAACAGACCTATTTCATCAATGCAGAGATCACCGGGGTGACACCCCGGCTGGGACTGACGCTGATTCTGGATGATGAAAACGCGCTGGTCACGGTGATCGAAGGAAGACAGGGTATGAATCCCAAGCATCCTTATCTGGTGGAGATTCACGCACATTTCGGCGCAGTTCAGCTGGAGGGAAAACCCTTGAACTCCAAACGACACGGCTATACCACGGATCTGATCGGCAGAGCCGTACAGTGGACATATTCTCCGGATTTCTCCATTGTTCATGCTTACACCAGCGAACGCTATTACAATGTGACTGTGCCGGAGAATGATCATCCCACGGAGGTGGATTTGGAGTCTGCCAAGGCGCTGATGGAATCCTTCAAGGGCTACGGTGATCCCACGGAGCCTGCTCTGTATATCCGTATTAAGGAAGGTATCTATGTGTTTGCCTTCGCGGAGCAGAATCTGGAACTGCGAACCGGCCCTAAGACCCGGGGCAACAGTCTGGCCTTCCTGATGAACTTCAAGAGGCTTACGGATGTAGGCCGCTCCTTCGGTACCAATGGTCAGCAGCAGCCGGAAAACTACTGCTTTGGGGCATACGGCAAAGAAATCCCTTTTCCGGAACGCTTTAAGACACTGAAAAGCGTCTATTATATGTAAAATTATCCGGGATCGCAAAACGCGGTCCCGGCTGCTTTTATTTCACAATGCGAAGATCCACCTGACCCTGTATGGCAAGTCTGTCGCCGGCAATGACCAGTGCGCCCAGAACCCCATCGATTCGGCAGATCGTTTCCACCGCCTGCTCCAACCGGTCGGAACCGGATACCAGATTGCCAAGCCGGGTGGCTGCGGCATCGGCAAGAGCGCAATCCGGCGAAATCACCATGGCAGCGTCCGCCTTTCCCAATGACAGAGAATGCCCGACCGTACCGGAGGAGGTACAGACGCCAAGACCGGATTCCGGCGTAACCGCCACTGCCAGCATTCCGGAAAGGGGACTGCTGCCGGCATGAACTGCCACCAGTCGCTCCTTCGGCCCGAAGAGATATACATCCCCGCCGTTTTCCACAATAACCTCGGGAGATTTCTGACGGAGCCCCTGCCCGACATAGGCGGCAATGGCACCGGCGACTGCCGCCATAGGCCCTACATCAGCCAGTATGCCGGCATTCAGCATGGAGCGAATCAGCGGCGTTTCCGTACCGTGGAGACGCAGCGGTGAAAGCGTCGTGAGAAATCGAGGGCGATCCTGAATTTCAGCCTGTACCTGCTGTCTGGCCTCCAGCGCCAGAAGAAAGGCTTCCTCCCGCAGCGGAATGCGGGTTCCGATGTGCAGATCGGTCTCATCAATGCTGACACGGAAATATCCCAGATCCGGTGCATTATGCAGCGCCCGGTACTCCCGGTCCGCGTAGGGATCAAACCCGATCAAGGACTCAACTCCACCTGCAGTGCGCCGGTGGGACAGGCCTTGGTACACATCTCACAGACCACACACTTTTCGTTCCGGAAAGACAGCATGGCAGTCTCCGGATCCAGCGTCAGCGCCCGCTGAATGCAGACCGCGGTGCAGCTGCCGCAGTGGACACAGATCTGATCATCCCAGTGGATGACGCGGGACAATACCTTGACCCCAACATTCTGCTCCGCGGCGAAAGCCAGCGCAGCCTCAATGTTCTCCTGCGTACCGATCAGATCCAGTACCATGCGGCCACCCCGGTCAGGGGAGATGTCCGCCTGCAGAATGCTGAAAACCAGACCGAACCGGGTGGCCAGCAGATGAACAAAGGGCTTAACGGTTTCCGTCCTACGGAAACCGTTAAGCCCTTTGTTC
>DCGQ01000058.1:11966-12390 GCA_002314635.1 Clostridiales bacterium UBA1774 | reverse complement strand
AGGGATTCGAACCCCCGACCTACTGCTTAGAAGGCAGTTGCTCTATCCTACTGAGCTATTGGCGCAAATAACCTGGAGCGGGCGATGGGAATCGAACCCACGTATCCAGCTTGGAAGGCTGGTGTTCTGCCATTGAACTACGCCCGCAAAACTATCCCGGAACATATTACCCCGGTTAATCGCCGTTGGGTATAATAGCACAATCCCATAGGAAAAGTCAACACCAATCTGCATATCTGACAAACAATTTTTTCCGTGTATGCTATATGCCGGAACGCACATTCTGTTTATGACAGGAAGGAGGCTTTCCAATGCAGGAAGAAACAATCAAACTGCTGCGTGAATGTGATGCAGGGGTAAAGATGGGCATCGCATCCATCAAGGATGTTCAGGGTAATGTCCGCAACGCAGACTTTCGCAAGCG
>DCGQ01000058.1:11334-11942 GCA_002314635.1 Clostridiales bacterium UBA1774 | reverse complement strand
CTCGAAGAGTGCCGCTGTGGTCACGAAGCGCTTGGCAATGAGGTTCAATCAAAGCTGAAGCAGCTGGGAGACGAAGGTAAGGAACCAAATCCCATGGCCAAAGGTATGTCCTGGGTGAAAAGCAATGTGATGATGACCATGGATGATTCCGACCACACCATCGCGGATCTGATTACCGATGGCTGCAACATGGGTGTGAAATCCCTGAACCGGTACCTGAATCAGTACCCCAATGCAGAAAAACAGTCCCGCGATCTGACCACACGCTTAAGCGGTCTGGAAGAACAACTGGCCATTGATATCCGCCCGTATCTGTAAGAAAATCCGGGGTCTGCACCGCAGACCCCGGATAAACCATTACTTTCTCTTGTTCTCGTCGATCCACTCCAGATCGTGACGAGCCTGGCCGAAGCGCTCTGCGCCTTCGGGAACGGCCCAACCCATCACGGGAGGCTGGTCGCCGTCCTTGGCCATTTCAGCCATTCTCTTCTTCATTTCTTCCATACGCTTGGCGGCGATGGCATCACGCTCTGCGCCGGTCAGGCAGTAGTTTTCAATGGTCTCATTGAGGCCGCGCAGCTGTGCGGGACGGCCTTCGGGATTGTGGT
>DCGQ01000058.1:0-11259 GCA_002314635.1 Clostridiales bacterium UBA1774 | reverse complement strand
CTTCCTTCAGAATCTCAGCCAGCTCCACCGGATCAATACCGGTGGCATGGACGCTGCGCAGATGGGCCATGGTGCCTTCGGTCACATGATAACCGGTGTTCTTCAGGTTGGCAGGACGGAACTTCTCCGCGTTGCCGATGTTGGAGTTGATGTTGCCCGGGCAGAGAACGGTAGCGCCGGAGCCGTAGGGCTTCAGAGCCTCCGCATAGGAGTACATCAGGTTGTTGACGCCGGCCTTGGCAGCGCTGTAGGGGCCGGTACCGGAACCGGACATGAAAGCGCCCATGGAGGAGGTGGTGGCAACCCAGAACTCAGTCTTATGGGCATACGCCTTGATCATGCGGGGCACAAAGATCAGCAGGCCGTTGACAACATGGTTCAGGCAGACGCCCATGACCCAGTCGAAATCGTCAAAAGTAGAGGCTTCCACGGGGCCGAAGGAGTTGACGCCGGCAGTCTGGATGAGCAGATGGGGAGGGCCGCCGAAGGTCTCTTCCACCTTATCAGCAGCAGCGGTATACTCTGCACGATTGGTCAGATCCACTTTCTGAGCCAGAATGTCTTCGCGGGGAATACCGAACTTGACCAGTTCTTCAACGGCATTGTCCAGAGCTTCCTGACGGACGTCGGCAATGCAGACCTTCATGCCTTCGCGGCCAAAAACCTTGGCCTGACCCAGACCGGCACCGGAAGCGCCGCCGGTAACGAATACGATTTTGCCTTTAAAATCTCTCATTGTGATTCTCCTTTTAGTTATTTACATTTCACTAGGATTATTATAACGAAAATCAAGGCAAAACGCAAGTTACTTTTGTAATATTGGACTGTTTTTCTCTGAAGTTTCTGTCGATTCCGAGATCTGAAATGCGATTTTTCCCTCCGTTGCCTCGCATCTCAGCTGACTGCCAGGCAGCAGACGGCCTTCTATCAGCAGTTGCGCAATAGGCTCCTCCAGTTCCTGTCGGATTCGTTTTCTGACCGGTCTGGCACCGCTGCCGCTTTCCGACTCTGCCGGAAGCAGAAGTACCAGTACCTGTTCGCTGACAGAAAGACAGATTCGCTGTTTCCGAAGCTTTTCTTCGGTTTTTCCTACCAGCATTTGCGCGATACGCAAAAGGCTCTCCCGTTCAAGAGGATTGAAAACCAGTATTTCATCCAATCGATTGATCAGTTCCGGGCGAAATGCGGCTTGCAGCGCTTTCATCGCATGACGGTACGATGCTTCCGGGTCCGGTTTATGCCGACCCGGGCAAAATCCCAGTTTTCCGATCTCCGCCGCATTTTCCGCTCCGATATTGCCGGTCAGGATCACAACCGCGTTTCGGAAAGAGGCTTTCCGCCCCATGGAATCCGTCAGTTCCCCTTCTTCCAAAATCTGCAGAAGCAGATTCAGAACCTGCGGGTCAGCCTTCTCCACTTCATCCATCAGCACAACCGAATACGGGTGCTGCCGAAGCCGTTCCGTCAGGATACCGCCTTCCCCATATCCCACATATCCGGGAGCGGAACCGGTAAGACGGGATACGGACTGCCTGTCCATATACTCGGACATATCCAGACGCAGCAGCATCCGTTCATCCCCGAACAGCTCTGCGGCAAGTACCCGGCACAATTCTGTTTTCCCGACTCCGCTGGGACCCAAAAACAGAAAGGAGCAAAGCGGGCGGTTCGGATCATTCAAACCACTGCGAGCACGCAGAACTGACTTTGCCGCCGCACTAACCGCCTGTTTTTGCCCGATCACCCGTGTATTCAATCGTTGTTCCAGCTGCAGAAGCCGGGTTCTGTCTTCCCGCTCCAGTTCCCGCAGCGGCAGTCCGGTCCACTCGGCTGCTGCATCCGCCACATCCGCCGGGCACAGAACCGGTGCTTCCTTGCTCTGCCGTTCCAGCCATTGCTGTTTTTCATCGGCAAGAGACTGTTCCATCGCCCGGTATTCATCCCGCAGCACTGCGGCGGACTCATATTCCTGCCTTGCGACTGCCTGTTCCAGTCTGGAATGCTGCGCTTCCAGTGCCATTTCCTGACAGCGAAAATCCGGCACATCTCTCCAGTGCAGGCGAAGTTTTGCTGCCGCTTCGTCCAGCAGATCTATGGCCTTGTCAGGCAGACGGCGTTCCGGGATATAGCGAATGCTGAGTGCAACCGCCTCCCGGATGGCATCATCCGAAATTTTCACCCCATGATGCCGTTCATAAGCGCCGCGCAATCCGTGCAGGATCTGCTCCGCAGTACCGGCAGAAGGTTCAGAAACCTGAATCGTCTGAAACCGCCGTTCCAGGGCAGCGTCCTTTTCAATATACTTCCGGTATTCCTCGTTGGTAGTCGCTCCAATCAGGCGCAGTTCCCCCCGGCTCAATACCGGCTTCAGAATACTTGCTGCGTCGATTGCGCCTTCCGCCGCGCCAGCCCCGATCAGCATATGCATTTCATCCAGAAACAGGCACACATTTTCATCCTTGCCTGCTTCCTCAATCAAATTTTTCAGTCGTTCTTCAAAGTCTCCGCGATACTTTGTCCCTGCCAGCATCGCACTCAGGTCCAGAGAGAGCAGCCGCAGCGTTCGAAGCTGTTCCGGTACCTTCCCCGACAGAATTGCAAGGGCGATACCTTCGACTACAGCGGTTTTCCCCACACCCGGCTCCCCCAGCAGCAGCGGATTGTTTTTTCTGCGGCGGCACAGGATTTGCAGCGTCCGTTCAATTTCCGTTTCTCTGCACAGTACCGCATCCAGTTTCCCCTGTTTTGCGGCCTCAGTCAAATCCTTTGTATAAGCCTCCAGTGTTTTGTTTTCCGCTTTTTTGGGCGTGGAACGTGTCGTCTGCTGGGCGTGACCCGGCTGCCGCTCCCCGTGGTCCCGAAGTTCCCGCTGTAATTTCAGAAGATCGGTTCCCTGTCTCTGCAGGAGAACTGCAGCGCCGCTGCTTCGGTCTCCCAGTATGGCAAGCAGCATATGCTCCGGTTCCACCAGCGCTGCACCCTGCTCTCCGGCTTCCCCGGCGGCATTCTGGAGAACCCGAACGGCATCCGGTGAAAAACCCTGTGCCGGGTGCTGACCTTTCTCCCCCCGTCCCAGACTGTCAATCAGAAGCCGGTACAGTTCCGCATAAACGCTGCCAGCACCGGTCAGCAGTTCCGCTGCTTTTCCGTTTCCCTCCTGCATAATCGCCAGAAGCAGATGTTCACTTCCCACATAGCTGTGTCCCAGTTCGCTGGAAATCTGATACGCCAGTGTTACCACACGCCCTGCCCGTTCCGATAGTCTGTTATCCCGCTGCATGTTTAGCCTCCGATTTCGAACTTTTTCCTTTCAATTCTGTCCTGTTATCCGGAAAATAACACCGCATAAATTGAAGATTTCAGTTGAAATCTTCTGCATTTGTGATAATATGATAGAGATATTTTCTTGGAGGTGCGAAACATGGCTTTTAAGATCAATCCCGATGAGTGCGTCGGTTGCGGTGTCTGCAAGGAGAACTGCCCCGTCGAGTGCATCAAGATGGAAGGCGACAAGTGCTTCATCAACGCTGACGAGTGCGTTGAGTGCGGCACCTGCGCTGCCAACTGCCCCGCCAGCGCGATCAAGGCTGAGTGAGCAGTTTTGCAGCAGGACCCGGGGCTTCGGCTCCGGGTCCTGAACTATATCCTACAGACCATCTGTGGCCGGACGGTCCCCTGTACCGCGCATACCCGGGCGTTTTTCCTCTCTCTTCCGATTCTGCATGGCTGGGGGATTTCATTCGCCTGAAGGGTGCGAAAACCGTCTGTGATCTGGGCTGCGGCGGAGGAACGCTGCTTCTGCAGGTTCTGGGTCGAAAGCCGGGGCTTTCGGTCAGCGGAATTGATATTCTTCCGCAGGCGGTTCGTGCCGCCCGGGACAATCTGTCGCTCAACGGGTTTTCCGGTGATATCCTGTGTGGAGATATCCGCAGCTGTGATACTCTGTTTCGTCGCTCCGCATATGATCTGGTAGTCAGCAATCCGCCATATTTTCCCCAGAGCAGCGATCAGGCGGAGGGCGCACGCGGCATTGCCCGTACGGAAAGCTGCTCCCTGAATGACCTGTGCCTTGCAGCAGCACATCTGCTTCACCCGGGAGGCCGCTTCTGTCTGGTTTTTACACCCGGCAGGCTCAGTGAGCTCTTTTGTGCGTTGAGCCATGTGGGACTGGAACCGAAACGGCTTCGTCTGGTTATGAAAAATGCGGATGTGCCGCCGTGTGCGGCGCTGGTGGAATCCATATCAGGCGGCGGTGTGGGACTGGACATTCAGCCGCCGCTGTTTACCCATTCTGCAAAGGAGACATAACATGGCAGGAAAACTGTTCCTTGTAGGGACCCCCATCGGTAATCTGGGCGATCTCTCTCCTCGTGCCGCCGAAACACTGGAACGTGTGGACTTTATCGCGGCTGAGGATACCCGCGTCAGTCTGAAACTGCTGAACTATCTGGAACTGAAAAAGCCAATGGTCAGTTATTATGAACACAATGCCCGGGAGAGCGGTGAGCGCATCATCTCCCGTCTGCTGAACGGTGAAAGCTGCGCTCTGGTAACCGATGCAGGGATGCCCGCCATCAGCGACCCGGGGGAAGCTCTGGTGGAGCTTTGTGCACAGGCGGGCATTGAAGTCGCTGCTGTACCCGGTCCCAGTGCGGTGGTAACGGCGCTGGCCCTTTCCGCGCTGCCCACCGGGCGTTTCACCTTTGAAGGATTTCTCTCCGTCACACGAAAGACACGGCTGGAGCATCTGGAGGGTTTGAAAAACGAGACTCGCACCATGGTATTCTATGAGGCGCCACATAAGCTTCGTGCAACGCTGCAGGATCTTCTGGATACATTCGGTGCTGACCGAGCCGTTTCTCTCTGTCGGGAGATGACCAAGCTCCACGAGGAAGTACAGCGTACCACACTGGGAGAAGCAGTGAACTGGTATCAGGAAAATGATCCCAGAGGTGAGTATGTTCTGGTTGTCGCCGGCGCAGCGGAAACCGTCAAGATGGCGGACCCAGACGGCGCACTGAAGCGAGCCTCTGAGCTGACCGATTCCGGACTCAGCGCCAGAGACGCAGTCCGTCAGGCAGCACAGGAATACAATGTGAACCGCAGTGAACTGTACCGCAGCTTTATGCAGCTGCGAAATGCGGAATAAAACCGAGAGCCGGAACAGGGTCTGCCCCCCGTTCCGGCTCTCTTTTGCTGTTTTGTTCAGACAGGCCACTGCTCCGGCATACCGCCTTTGACAAGGCCCTTCAGAATGTTGTTGGGAAACTTTTTCAGCGTATTGCGCGTGAAAGCTGCCACATGATTATTGTAGGCAGTCACCGCGTCATTCAAGGTGTCCTGTGCAGCCGCGAAATCCACGGCGGCGTTTTCCAGCTGGGTGGCAGCTTTTCCTTCCACCAGCGGCGTCAGAACCTCCGCGCAGGTTTGGAAATGCTCTTCCAATACACGGTTGGCTTCTTTCAGTGCTGCCATATCGCCGTTATTTTTCAGCAGGCTCAGAAAGTCATTGGAGGCATTTCGCATCGCGGTGTATTCATCGTAGATTTCATCGTATTTTGCTGCCAGCGTTTGAAGCTGGTCCGCAGCATTCAGTCTTTTATACAGCGCATCTGTCACACTCATAGTGGTAGTACCGTCCGCGTTCAAAACTCCGGTATGGAAGGAATCGCGTACTGCTTCCACCTTCTTGCCCAGATTGCGATTGACTGTCGCATTTACCATGGCAAAAATCAGAAGCACCGCAACAATAGCGGCAATCACAATGTACAGCGTTTTCTTCTTCATTTCCGGCTCAGCTCCAAAAGCTTTTCACGCAGCTGGCTTTCGATACGCACCAGTTCCGTTTCCGCCTCCCGCCGCTTGGCAGCACCGTCAACCTGGATCTGGCGAACCTCTTCCAGTGTGGAGATCAGGTTTTCATTGGTCTGCTTCAGCGTTTCCATTTCCACAATGCCGCGCTCAGACTCACGGGCCACATCAATGCTGCCGGTCTTGAGCATTTCGGAATTGCGTTTCAGAAGTTCGTTGGTCAGATCCGTCACTTCCCGCTGCGCCTTCATGGCCTGCTGAGAATGGGCCATACCCAGCGCCAGCACCATCTGACTCTTCCAAAGGGGAATTGTATTCACGATGGAGGTCTGGATCTTTTCCACCATCAACGTGTCATTATTCTGGATCAGGCGAATCTGGGGAGACATCTGAATGGAAATCATCCGGGTCAGTTCCAGATCGTGCAGCTTCTTCTCAAAACGGTCACACATGCTGGCATAATCGTTGGCTGCCTGTGCATCCTCCGGCTTACCGCTCTGTTCCGCTTTCTGCAGCAGTTCCTGCAGACGGGTGGCACGGCACTCTGCCAAGCGCTTTTTTCCAGCCAGAATGTACATGCTCAGTTCCTTGAAATAGGCCTGATTCAGATCATACATCTTGTCCAGCATGGCAACATCCTTCAGCAGAACCACCTGATGCTTTTCCAGCTCTCCGGTGATCTTTTCCACATTGACCTCGGCTTTGTCATACTGTGCTTTCAGTTCGTCAATCTGGGCGCCGGCTTTGCGGAACAGACCCTTCAGTCCTTTTTTCTCTTCCTTGTCAAAATCCATACCTTTCAGTTCCGTCACCAGACCGGTGAGCATATCACCGACTTCGCCCATATCCTTTGTACGGACGCTGTTCAACGCTGCGCCGGAAAAATCGGAAATGTTTTTCTGGGCGCCGGAACCGTACTGCAAAACAGTATTGGCATCCTCAATGTCAATCTTTGCAGCGAAGTCCTCCACAGCCTTTTTCTCCGCATCGGAAAGGTTATCCATAGAAAAATCCGGTGCCTCCACTTTTTTCTCCGCTTCCTGGATCAGCGCTGCTGCAGCAGGGGTACTCTCAGTTTCCTGCTGCGGCGTCAGGGTAAGAGAAGGTTTATATTCAAAATCCATTGTGGTCATCCTTTCTGTTTCTGGTATTTTGTGCGTTTCAATTGTTTTTATTTTAGACTTTTTCCCGCATTGTGTCAATCCGTATTATGTAAAAGCTGTGCTTTCGGCCACGGAATACTTGAAACCGGCACGGAAACGGCGTATAATGCCTAAAATGCGGGTTCTATGTGGGGATGCGCCGACCGGCTGTCGGCACATCCCCTATCTGAAAGACGGATTCAGGCCCCCATCCGCCTGTAAAATACTATGTATGCCGTCCGGCTTCTGTTCCGGCGGTTGAGAAGAGGTTTCATCATGGTTAAGATTGCACCATCTATTTTGTCCGCTGATTTTGCCCGCCTTGGGCAGGATATTGATACGATCCGGGATGGCAAGGCCGACTGGCTCCATTTTGATGTCATGGACGGACTGTTCGTGCCGAACATCTCCATTGGCGTGCCGGTGCTGCAGTCAGTTCGGAAATACACGGATATGTTTCTGGATGTGCACCTGATGATCCGTGAGCCTGTTCGCTACATTGAAACCTTTGCTGCTGCCGGTGCGGATTTGATCTGCATTCATCTGGAAGCGGATACGCCGGAAAACATTCACGCCGCACTTCGCAAAACCCGGGAGCTGGGGAAAAAGGCCGGCCTTGCCTTGAAGCCCGGTACTCCGTGGGATGCAGCGCTGCCTTATATTGAGGAAACCGACCTGATTCTGGTCATGACTGTGGAACCGGGCTTCGGCGGTCAGAAATTTATGTCTGACATGCTGCCCAAGCTGGGTATGCTGCGGGAAACGCTGGAAGGCTTCGGCATTGAATGCCTGCTGGAGGTGGACGGTGGCATCAATCCGCTGACGGCTTCCCTGGCTGCCGCTGCGGGCGCTGATGTTCTGGTGGCCGGCAGTGATGTATTCAAGGCGGAGGACCGCGCCGCCCGGATTCGCCAGCTTCGCGGAGAAAAGGAATGAGCTTTTACCCCCCTTCCTTTGATAATCTGACGGATCATCTGCGCCGTCTGCCCGGCGTAGGCGCCAAATCCGCTCAGCGCATGGCCTTCTGGCTCCTCAGTCTCAGTGACAGCGAGGCTGAGGCTTTTGCTGCATCCATCACAGAGGCCAAACATTTGATTCATCACTGCACTGTCTGTCAGAATCTGACAGACAGTGAGCTTTGCGGTATCTGTTCCTCCGCAAAGCGGGACAAAAGCAAGATCTGTGTGGTCTCTGACCCGCGGGATGTGACCGCGCTGGAACGCAGTCGGGAATATAACGGTACCTATCACGTACTGCACGGCGTCATTTCTCCTCTCCGGCATATCGGTCCCAATGATCTGACCGTGCAGGAGCTGCTGCAACGGATGGACGGGACTGTGGAGGAGGTAATCATGGCTACAAACCCGGACGCAGAGGGTGAAGCCACTGCTATGTATCTCAGTCGGCTTCTGAAACCGCTGGGTGTGCGTGTAACGCGCATTGCATATGGCATTCCGGTGGGCAGCAATCTGGAGTTCGCGGACGATGCGACCCTGTTTCGTGCTTTGGAAGGGCGCCGCGATTTGTGATTCCACGGTTTAGAAACGCAGGCTTTGTCAATAATCCGATTGTGCCGCTTTTTCAGTTTTTCTTTCCGCCGCTGTAATGCAGGCGGATCTACATATTCGCGCGGAGACAGGTATCCTTCTTCTCTGCATTTCTTAACAGGAGGTTTTTTATGGCAGTTGAAAAGCTCAAAATAATTCCCCTTGGCGGCTTGAACGAAGTCGGCAAGAATCTTACAGTATATGAATACGGCAACGATATTCTGGTAGTGGACTGCGGTCTGGGTTTTCCCGATGGGGAAATGTACGGCGTGGACGTCGTCATACCGGACGTGACTTATCTCTCCCGCAACGCTGACCGGATCCGCGGTCTGGTACTGACCCACGGTCATGAAGATCATATCGGTGCGATCCCCTATGTTCTGAAGGATATTTCCGCACCGATCTACGGTACTGCGCTGACATTGGCGCTGGTCAAATACAAGCTGGAAGAACATCGTCTGACGGACATTGCAGATCTGCGGGAAATCAAACCCGGTGATCGCTTCTCTGTGGGCTGTTTTGAAGTGGAAGCCATTCATGTCAATCATTCCATCGCCTGTGCGGTTGCGCTGGCAATCCGCACTCCTGTGGGAATGCTGATTCACACAGGAGATTTCAAAATTGATACTACTCCTGTGGGTTGTCCTATGACTGATCTGACCCGATTCGGCGAACTTGGCCGCGAGGGTGTGCTGGCACTCCTCAGCGACTCCACAAACGCGGAACGGAAAGGCTTCTCCCCTTCTGAGCGTACTGTCGGAACAACGCTGGATGGGCTGTTGGAAGGCTGTGACAAGCGCATTATTGCCACAACCTTCGCATCTAATGTATACCGGGTACAGCAGCTGATCACGCTTGCTGCCAAGCATGGCCGCAAGGTGGCCATCACCGGCCGCAGCATGGAAAACATGGTTGCTGCCAGCGTTGAACTGGGCTATATCGAAATTCCGGAAAACACCCTGGTCGAAATCAACAAGCTGAAAGGCTTACCCAAAGAGCAGCAGTTGATCATCACCACCGGCAGTCAGGGTGAAGCCATGTCTGCACTCTACCGCATGGCATTCGGCGGCCACAAGCAGATCGAGATCACGGCTGCTGATCGGGTCATTCTCTCAGCCTCTACCGTTCCCGGAAATGAAAAAACCGTCAGCCGCATCATCAACGAGCTGCTGCGAAAGGGAGCCGAGGTTCTATACCGGGACGTTCTCGGTTCCCTCCACGTATCCGGCCATGCCTGTCAGGAAGAACTGAAAATGATACTGGCTCTGGTGAAACCCCGTTATTTTATTCCCATACACGGCGAGCAGCGCCATCTTCGCAGCCATGCTTCTTTGGCTGTTGAGGTGGGTGTTCCCACAAACCGGGTTCTGATTGGGGATATCGGGCGCGTGATCGAACTTGGAAAGAAGTCTATTCACATTGCCGGAGTTGTGCAGGCCGGTCGAGTTCTGGTAGACGGAACCGGCATCGGAGATGTGGGAAGCGTAGTTCTGCGTGATCGAAAGCATCTGGCCGAGGATGGAATGCTGGTCGTTGCCATGACCCTTAGCCGTGAGGATAACAGTCTGATTTCCGGACCGGATATTATCAGCCGCGGTTTTGTTTATGTCCGGGAATCAGAGGATCTGATTGATGAGCTTCGGATGCAGGTCATTGATACTCTGGATGCCTGTCAGGAAAACGATATCCGTAACTGGACCGCCATCAAAGCTTCCGTCAAAACGGCACTGTCCTCCTACCTGCAGAAACAGATCAAACGCAGTCCCATGATCCTGCCGATTATTATGGAGAACTGAGTATGAACATCCAGATTTTCGGAAAAAGCAAATGTTTTGACAGTAAAAAGGCGGAGCGTTGGTTTAAGGAACGCCGGATCAAATATCAGTATATTGACATCATGAAATACGGCATGAGCCGCGGCGAATTTCAGAGCGTGAAAAGTGCCGTAGGTTTCGATGCGCTGATGGACGAAAACGCGCCCGGCGCGGAAGAGATCCGCTATTTGGCCTATCAACAGGACAAGGAAGAAAAGCTTCTGGAAAACCAGAATCTTCTGCGCACCCCCATTGTCCGGAACGGCAAGCAGGCCACGGTTGGCTATGCGCCGGAAATCTGGGCAAACTGGAAATAAAAAGGAGAGATCAGGATGCGTAAGGACAAAGTGAATTATTATCTGGACATTGCTGATTCGGTTCGCAGCCGCTCCACCTGTCTGCGGCGGCAGTACGGCGCCATCATCGTTGCCAGTGACGAAATTGTCGCCACCGGCTACAATGGTGCACCCAGAGGCCGCAAAAACTGTGATGAACTGGGTCATTGTACGCGGGAAGAACTGAAAATTCCTTCCGGGCAGCGTTATGAACTTTGTCGCAGCGTTCATGCGGAGGAAAATGCCATCATCTCTGCATCCCGCAAAGAAATGCTGGGAAGCACCCTGTATCTGGTAGGAAGGGATACACAGACCGGTGCACTACTGAATACCACCACCCCCTGCTCCCTCTGCCGCAGGCGGATCATCAATGCAGGCATTCAGAATGTGATCTGCCGGATTTCCGAGGATGAGTATACGGATACTCCCGTATCTGACTGGATTGAAAACGACGACACTGTGCATTCTGTATAAAATAACACTTGCTTTTTTCCTGAAATGCGGTAATATCATGGTATCAGATTTTTGAAAGGGAGAGATACCATGAAGGATTTTAAAGGTAAAATTGTATTCATCTCCGGCGGCGCTTCCGGTGCCGGTCTGGGTCAGG
>DCGQ01000025.1:69702-70527 GCA_002314635.1 Clostridiales bacterium UBA1774 | reverse complement strand
CTTAACGGTTTCCGTAGGACGGAAATGCAGGCTGATTTTAACAGAAGTATCCATGTGCTTGTCCCTCTTTCTCAGTCATCGGAAGCATGGAGAACATGCTTCACCGTGTCCAGCTCCAGCTTGGCGGAAGGCTCTGTCAGGAGGAACTCCCCGCAGGAGACCTGCCGTTTCAGTTCAGCCGCGATATCTCTGGATTTTTTCAGACTTGTCATGGGTGCTGTGGGTATCTTTTTGCCGTTAATCTCCACCGCTCCGCTTCTCAGCTCTGCGTAGCTGACCCGCTCCCGCAGCATGGGACGGCTCCGAACCGGCACGGAATAGTCGCTCACATCCGTAAACAGCTCATCGTTGCCCTTAGCAAGCTGACTGCACAGATCCTCGTCCAGCACCGGGATGGGAATACCGACGCCCACGAACATACTGACGCCATATTGATAGACACGGGCGGCACGGATGTATTCCGTACTCATTTTCTTCATATCACCGATCAGCGCCAACGTGGCGCCGGAGTAGACCCGGGTTCCGTCCTCGTAGTCTGTGTAACCGGGGAAGCACTGGGTGCCCTCCCATGCCACATAACCGGGAGCGCCGCAGAAAAAGACCCGTGTACCGATACCGATGGTTCGCAGTTCCGGATCCTTCAGCAGCGGACTCAGCTCACCGGCAGTAGCATAGGTGGCGTTCGCCATCCGGGGCAGCAGCGTTCCCATGTAGGTATGGATGATTTTATCCGAAGTATTGACCGCACAGTTGTAGTTCTGATAGGCGTTGCGGGGGTTGAACAGGAAGCACTGGTTCATATCCTGCAAGGCCACATCCGCCTCC
>DCGQ01000025.1:1117-69674 GCA_002314635.1 Clostridiales bacterium UBA1774 | reverse complement strand
AGACTGCGGCGGGGATAGCAGTCCGTTCCATAGCTCTTTGCGCTGAGGTGGACCTTCTTGCCTGCAATCAGATCTTCGATCACATGGGCACCGCCATATTCCATGCCTTTGGTTTCACTCAGCTCCGTGGCACCGATGAAACAGTCCACTGCGGCAAGTCCTGCGTAAGCGGGAACATCATTCAGTTTCACACCGGACATGCGAATCAGCGGCTCGGCGTGACCGAAATTCAGAAAAGCGCCGGAAGAACACATGGGACTGAAGGTGCCGGTGGTGACCACATCCACCCGTTTCGCCGTTTCCTTTACACCCTGCTCCCGTGCCATCCGGACGACTTCTTCCGCAGTCAGCACCACGGCGGTGCCGGATTTTATTTTTTCGTTGATTTCCTGTATTGTTTTCAAAACCGTATCCTCCGCGTACAAAGTGGAATCTTTATTTCTTTATCGTACCACTGAAACAAATATGTGTCAATACATATTTCAGGAACCCGGCGGCAGCAGCCGATGCCGGGGGCGCTTGCAGCGTTCATAGCTGCCCTTGATCTCCACCAGAATCAGATCGTCCCCGATGCGCCGCACGCAGTCCCAGCGGATCAGATAGTCATCACCGGGAAAGAACAGACCGAGAAATCTGCAGGGACCCGGTACCACCAGCGCCAGGATCCTGCCGGAGCAGCTTTCCAGCAGTACATCATCCACAAAACCCAGCCGCTGACCATCGGCGATATTCACAACCTCCCGGCAGCGCAGCTCACATATTCTGCATTGCAGGGAAATCACCTCCCTTCATCCGGGGCAGATGCCCGGTATATTCTATGCACCGGCTGGTTTGCAGGTGAATGCGGCCCAATCCGATCGTGGAAAAAAAGACTACCATTTTTCAGAAAAATGGTATATAATTATCATACTATGCGAGTATCTTGTTTGGCGCAAAGACAGGAGGAATAATATCATGGCAATTACGGCAAAAACTCCGTGGAAGGATCATATGGGAGGCGTTCCCATGCATCTGGAATATCCACAGGGTTCCATGTTCGATGCGGTGCGGGATATTGCGGAACAGTATCCGGATTATATTGCGTTTGATTTTATGGGCCGTTCCACCACGTATCGGAAGCTGGTGGAGCAGGTGGAAGCCTGTGCCAAAAGTCTGAAAACGCTGGGATTGCGGGAGGGCGACCGGGTTACGATCGCCATGCCCAACTGTCCGCAGGCAATTTTCATGTTTTATGCCGTGAATCTGGTCGGCGGCATCTGTAATATGATTCACCCACTGTCTGCGGAGAAGGAAATTGAATTCTACCTGAATGAATCCCAGAGCTTCAGCGTGATCACGCTGGATCAATTTTATAATAAATTTGAAGCAGTCCGGCAGAATACCAGCGTTGTCAATATCATCATTGCCAGCGTAAAGGACGAACTGTCGAAGCCGGTTCGGGCGGGTTATATGCTCACCGAGGGTCGAAAGATCCGGAAAATCCCGGAAGATGCGCCTGTAATTCGCTGGCAGGAGTTTATCAAGCTGGGCAAAGCCTGCTCATGGAACTACCGGGTGCAGCGTAAACCGGAGGATCCGGCAGTGATCCTCTATTCCGGCGGGACTACCGGTATCTCCAAAGGCATTGTGCTGACCAATCTGAATTTCAATGCACTGAGCCGTCAGGTCATTGCCGCCAATCCAATGTTCCGCCCTGGCGACAAGATGCTGGCCGCCATGCCGCTGTTCCACGGCTTCGGACTGGGCGTCTGCATCCACACCATGCTGGCCGTGGGCGGCAGATGCATTCTGATTCCCCGGTTCACCGCCAAGAGCTATGCAAAGCAGATCACCCGCTATAAATGCAACTTCATCGCCGGTGTGCCTACGCTGTATGAAGCACTGCTTCGTCTGCCGGATATGGAACATGCCGACCTGAGCAGTCTGAAAGGTGTTTTCTCCGGCGGCGACAGCCTGAGCGTGGAACTGAAAAAGAAGTTTGACCGGTTCCTGTATGACCACCATGCCTCCATTCAGGTGCGGGAAGGCTACGGAACCACCGAAACCGTGACAGCCTGCTGCCTGACGCCGCCCCATATGTTCAAGGAGGGCAGTATCGGCGTTCCGTTCCCGGATACCTATATCAAGATCGTAAAGCCGGACACGGATGAAGAACTGCCTTACGGTGAGGAGGGCGAGATCCTGCTTTCCGGGCCTACCGCCATGAAGGAATACATGAACCATCCGGAGGAAACCGCTTCCACGCTGCGTACCCATGCAGATGGTCTCAAATGGGTGTATACCGGCGATCTGGGTGTTATGGATGAAGAAGGTTTCATCTATTTCCGGGGCCGTGCCAAGAGGATGATCATTACCTCCGGTTACAATGTGTATCCCAGCCAGCTGGAAAACATTCTGGATGCCCATGAAAAGGTGCATATGAGCTGTATCATCGGTATTCCGGATTCCTATAAGATGCAGGCGGTGAAAGCTTTCATCATGCTGAAAGAGGGCATCCCAGCGGATGACAGCACCCGGGAAGAACTGATGGCCTACTGCCGCAAGTGTATCGCGAAATACGCCATCCCCAAGGAAATCGAATTCCGCACCGAGTTGCCCAAGACATTGGTGGGTAAGGTGGCCTACCGGCAGCTGGAAGAGGAAGAGGCTGCAAAACGCAAGGCAGCGGCTTCCACAGTGCAGCCGAAGAAGTAACCCCCATTTCTGATACAGGAGTTATCTGCATGGATCGAATGGAAGAAATGAACCGCCGTCTGGCGGATACCGGTGAGCCGGTTTTTGCCCTCGGCGCTATTCTGAAACGCCGAAAAGAAGAGGAACTTGCCCGTCTCAGACAGCTTGCCGGAACCGATGATCTGGAAAGCTGGCTGACGGATCCGAAAAACCTGACCATGCTGCTGATGGCGCTGCCCTCTGCGGATTTCGCGCTGTTCTCAAAAGCAGCAGAAGGGCCGTTCCTCAAGGAGAAACAGGTATTTCTGCCGATGCACAGCGGCATCATCGGGTTCTGCCTGCTCCAACCCTATCTGGTACAGGAGGAGCTTTATCTGGTAGTACCCACGGAAATCCGGAATCTCTGGCGGGATCTGAAAAAGACTCCGTTCCCTGAGCGGAAAAAGCTGCGGGATACGGTGGACGCTTATGCACAGGCAGCAGTGAAGCTTTACGGTGTACTGCCGCTGAAGGAGTTCGATGAGATGCTGCGCCATCGGGGCAATGCAAAGCTGGATGGTATGGGCCGGGAGCTGCTGGACGATCTGGCGGACGGCACTTATTACGCCATCGAGGACGGTCTGCTGCTTTTCCCCGGTCTCAGCGCGGAGGAGGCGCGTCCCTATCTGGACGCGGCGGACGGCTATCCCCGTTACCTGCCGGTTCATGAAAAGCTCCTGCGCTACGGAGACGGGGACTACTACGATGTGTTCCACGATCTGGAGATGTGGCGGCTGGAAGCGGAGAATCAGTTCCGGGAAGCGGGAGACGAGGACGCCGAGGGAAAGGCCACTGCGTTCAGCGACGGGTTATATTTCATCCTCCGTATGGAAACGGAGGACGAGGATCACACCGCGTATTTTGAGCAGTTTGGCATGGAACCGGATGAAGAACGGGTGCGCGGCATCAAGCAGCAGGTGCGCCTGTGGATTTTGGGCGGCAACACCCCGCAGGAGCTGACGGAGGAATATAAAGCCGGTCGGCTGAAACCGCCGGTGAATGCGCCCTGCTTCTGCGGAAGCGGCAAAAAGTTCAAGAAGTGCCACGGAAGATCATAAAATCTGCGCCCCGGAGCATCCGCTCCGGGGCGTTTTGCGTATTCGTTACATTTTGTCCGGTGCTTCGAAACCCAGCAGGTCGATGCACTGTTCCAGTACCCGGCGGGTCAGGTCCATCAGGGCAATGTAGCTGCCCTGTTTTGCCGCATCCGGTTCGGAGATGATCTTTACATCGTGATAGAACTTGTTGGCAGCAACTGCCAGCTCGTAGATATAAGCGCAGATCAGATTGGGGGCGGATTCCCGATAGGCACTGAGAAGCGCGTCCTGCATCCGGGTCAGCACCAGCATCAGCTCCCGCTGTTCCTGCCCGTCCGGCGGCAGCAGCTTTGAAGCAGCCACATCACCGGTATACTTGCTGAGAATGGACTTGATCCGGACGATGGTGTACAGAATGTAAGGCCCGGTGTTGCCCTCAAAGGCGGAGAAGCGATCCAGATCGAACACATAGTCCTTGGTGGCAAGGTTGCTCAGGTCGCCGTATTTCAGTGCAGACATGGCAATCTTTTTCGCCGTATCGGCCAGCGCGGATTCCTCCACGGTCTGGTTTTCCCGAATCTTTGCAATCACATAGTCGGTGATCTCCTGAATCAGAACCTCCAGACGCATGACGCCGCCGGCTCTGGTCTTGAAGGGTTTGCCATCCTTGCCATTCATGGTGCCGAAGCCGATGTGATCCAGCCGGGTATCGGGCTCCACCAAACCGGCCTTCTTCGCTACCCGGAAGAACTGCTCAAAGTGCAGATTCTGCCGATTATCGGTGAGGTACATCATCCGCTGAGGATGGAAGTCCTGCATCCGCTGTACGATGGTGGCAAGGTCGGTGGTTGCATACAGGGTGGCACCATCGGACTTGACCAGAATGCAGGGCGGAATCTCCTTAGTGTCGCTTTCCTCCTGCACGGGCACCACCAGCGCCCCGTCGGACTCTACGGCCAGACCCTTGGCCTTGACGGTATCCAGCATCTGCGGAATGAAGGACTGCGCGTCACTTTCACCCAGCCACTGTTCAAAATGCACATTCAGATTGTCATAGTTCTTTTTCAGGTCTGCCACAGAAACACGCATAATATGCTGCCACATGGCCAGATAACCCCGGTTGCCGTTCTGCAGCTCATAAGTGGCATCGTGGGCCCTTTTGGCAAACTCGGCGTTTTCCTTGCTTTTGGCGCTGGCTTTCGGGTAAATCTCCTCCAGTTCGGAAATGGTGAAGGGCGCTTCTGCCGGGTATTCGCCGGTGAAAGCCGGATCAAAATAGGGCAGCTCCGGTTGCCGTTCCTGCACCTCGGCAATAATCAGACCCATCTGAAGGCCCCAGTCGCCAAGGTGAATGTCACCGATGGTATGATTGCCGAAATAGGCATAGATCCGCTTGATACTTTCGCCGATGATAGCACTGCGGAGATGACCGATGTGGAGCGGCTTTGCCACGTTGGGGCCGCCGTAGTCCACAATGACCGTTCCTGCGTCCGGGTCCTGTTCACAGCCCATGCGGGCATCCGCAGCCATGGCCGATACATACTCCGTGAGGAAATCACTGTCCAGCCGGATGTTCAGAAAACCGGGATTGACTGCTTCCACACCGGAAAACATTTTGCAGTCTGCCAGCTGTTCTTTGACTGCATTGGCAATCTGGATGGGAGCCTTATGGTAGAGCTTGGCACCGGCCAGCGCGCCGTTACACTGGTATTCGCAGAGGTCAGGACGGTTGGACAGGGTAACTTTGCCAAGCTTGGCGTCAAAACCTGCCGCTTCAAATGCATCACTGACCTGTTCCGTAATCAAATCAAGTAAAATTTTCATGTTCCTTCGCCTTTTTCATGTAGTGAGGGGTATTTTACCAAAAGAAAGGCATCTTGTAAAGAATAAATGAAAAAGAATTGCCGGGATATCGGAAATCCGATACCCCGGCGGAAAAATCAGCTTTCGTAACCCTTGCGGATTGCGTTCAGGTTAATGTCAAACAGATCCTGATGGCGGGCGGAAACGACCTTGCCCAGTGCTTCCTCCAGATTCTCATAGGAAACCGCGTTGGTCTCCTTGATAAACTTGCCGACCATGATCATGTTGGCAAGGGTGGGAGCGCCGATCTCCTGCGCCATGGCGGTGGAGGGCACATAGAAGACCTTCACATCCGTCCGGCTCACCTTGCGCTCGATCAGGGTGGAGTCCACCATGATGATGCCGCCGGGAACCACATCGTTTTCGTACTTGTCCAGAGAGGGCAGGTTCATGGCGATCAGCACATCCGGCTTGGAGACGATGGGAGAACCCACCGGCTCATCAGAGAGAATGACGCTGCAGTTCGCGGTGCCGCCGCGCATTTCCGGGCCGTAGGAGGGAAGCCAGCTCAGCTGACGGCCTTCCAGCAGGCACTTGTAGGAGAGAAACTTACCGGCAAACAGGATGCCCTGTCCGCCGAAACCGGCAATCAGAAGATTGGTGGTCATACCTGTGCCTCCTTTGCGCTTCTGTCTTTGTAAACGCCCAACGGGTAGTAGGGAATCATCTTCTCATCCACCCATTTCAGCGCGTTTTCCGGCGTCAGACCCCAGTTGGTGGGGCAGGAAGAAATGATCTCCACCAAAGAGAAACCCTTGCCCTCCACCTGATTGCGGAAAGCCTTCTCAATGGCGGCTTTGGCCTGCTTCACGTTCTTCACGTTGTTCACGGCAACGCGAGCCAGATACTCGGGACCGTCCAGCGTGGAGAGCATCTCACACACACGAACCGGGTAACCGGCAGTCTTGACGTCGCGGCCGTAGGGGGAAGTCTGCGTGACCTGACCGGGCAGAGAGGTGGGAGCCATCTGACCGCCGGTCATGCCGAAGATCGCGTTGTTGACAAAGATAATGGTGATGTTCTCACCGCGGGTGGCGGAGTGGACGGTTTCCGCCATGCCGATGGAGGCAAGGTCACCGTCGCCCTGATAGGTGAAGATGATGTTCTCAGGCATGGCACGCTTCAGACCGGTGGCAATGGCGGGTGCGCGGCCATGGGCGGCTTCTACCATGTCACAGTTGAAGTAGTTATAAGCAAGAACGGCACAGCCCACCGGCGCAACGCCGACGGTACGGCCTTCGATGCCCAGCGTGTCAATGGCTTCCGCCACCAGACGGTGGATGATGCCGTGGGTGCAGCCGGGGCAATAATGCAGTTCGATGTCTGCAAGGCTTTTCGGCTTTTCAAATACGGTCATGGCTTATTTCCCTCCCTGCATGTTGCGGATCTCTTCCAGCACCTGATCGGGGGAAGGGATCATTCCGCCGGCGCGGAAGCAGAGCTTCACCGGCTTGCGGCAGTCCGTGGCGAGACGGACATCTTCGATCATCTGACCCATGCTCAGCTCCACGCTGAGGAAGCCCTTGACCTTGTCTGCGGCTTCTGCCAGCGGCTTCTTGGGGAAGGGCCATACGGTGATGGGGCGGATCATGCCCACCTTGATGCCTTCCTTGCGAGCCTGATCCACCGCGTTGCGGCTGACGCGGGCGGCAATACCGAAGGCTACCACGCAGTACTCCGCATCTTCCATGCGGTAGCTCTCCCAGCGGGCTTCATTTTCTTCGATCTGGGCATAGCGCTGGAAACGCTCAATGTTGGTCTGCTCCAGAATCTCGGGCACCAGATACAGAGAGTTTACGATGTTGTGAGGACGCTTCATGCCCGTGCCGGTGACGGCCCAGGGCTTCTCAATCACATTCTCATGAGGCTCCGGCAGAACCACCGGCTCCATCATCTGACCCATGGTGCCGTCAGCCAGCAGCATGGAGGGAACGCGGTACTTGTCGGCCAGATCAAAGGCCAGCGCGGTCAGGTCCGCCATTTCCTGCACGGAGGAGGGGGTCAGTACGATCAGGTGATAGTCACCGTGACCGCCGCCCTTGGTGGCCTGGAAATAGTCGCACTGGGAGGGCTGGATGCCGCCCAGACCCGGGCCGCCGCGCTGCACATTGACGATCAGCGCAGGCAGATCGGCGCCTGCCAGATAGGAGATGCCTTCCTGCTTCAGGGAGATTCCGGGGGAGGAGGAGGAGGTCATGGCACGCTTACCGGCGGAGGCAACACCGTACACCATGTTGATGGCGGCCAGCTCGCTTTCGGCCTGCAGGAAGGTGCCACCGATTTTCGGCATTTTCTTGGCCATGTAAGCGGCCAACTCGGTCTGCGGCGTGATGGGGTAGCCGAAATAGAACTTGCAGCCCGCACGGATGGCGGCTTCGGCAATGGCTTCATTGCCCTTCATCAGGACTTTTTCACTCATGTTCCGTCACCTCACTTTTCAACGGTGATCACGCAGTCAGGGCACATGGTAGCGCAGAACGCGCAGCCCACGCAGGCGGCCTGATCGGTGATCTCGGCAGGGGAATACCCCTTCTTGTTCAGCTTTTCCTTGGCGATGGCGATAATGTGCTTGGGACAGGCGGCTACACACAGGCCGCAGCCCTTGCAGATATCGGTTTTGAAGGTTACTTTCGGCATATCGGGTCTCCTTTACCAATACTTTTTCTGCAGCTGCAGGGGGAAAAGGTTATCGCAATGAATTTGATCTGCCAGATCGGCGCGGACTGTAGTCATGACAACAGGCAGTCCGCTGAGCATGGAAAGCTTTTCCGCTTCGGGGAAGGTGGATTCGATATCCTCCGGCGTGGTTTCCTCGCCCATATTGGAGTTGTTCACAATGCCGGTAAACGGGATCTTGGCAGCCAGCGCGATTTCCGCGAAGCTTTCCATGGCTTCCTCCGCATTGCGGGTCAGCGGTCGGTGAAAATTCACCACCAACAGGTTATCATAGTTGTTCTCTGCCAGAATATAGGGTACATAGCGACCCAGCGCGTAAGCACCCCGGTCATCGCCGCCGATGTCCAGAACCGCATAGCGGCTGGTATTCTGCACCAGCGAGTAGGCTTCCGCCGGAAGGGCGGGCAAGTCCACGCTGGAGTTGGCAAAGGGAAGGGAGATGACATCGATTCCGGCGGTTTTCAGTTCATCCTCGCTGTCCTTGGTGCGGAAATAGGGGTTCACAATATCCAGATCTGCGATGGCGGTGGGAAGTCCCTGCGCACGGATATACTGGGCGTAATTCACCGCCACATTGGTCTTTCCGGTGCCGAAATGACCGCAGAACAGGGTGATCCGCTTCATCAGGCGTCCAGATCCATGGTCCAGCCCATGAAGTCCTCCACGGTGCCGGACTGGATGCCGTAGATGGTATCATAGAGCTTCTGGGCCACGGGGCCGATCTCGTTGTTGTTCACGATGTATTTGGTGCCGGTATCGAACAGCTCACCGATGGGGGAGATGACGGCGGCAGTGCCGGTGCCGAAGGCTTCGTCCAGCTTGCCGTTCTTCTGTGCGTCCAGAACCTCGTCAATGGCCAGCTTCCGCTCTTCCACGGGAATGCCCCAGTACTTCAGCATTTCAATGCAGCTGCGGCGGGTCACGCCGGGAAGGATGTTGCCGTCAGTCAGGTCGGGCGTAACAACGGTTCCGTCGATCTTGAAGAATACGTTCATGGCGCCCACTTCGTCGATATAGCGGCGATGCACACCGTCCAGCCACAGCACCTGCGCGTAGCCCATGTCCTCAGCTTCCTTTTGACCCAGCAGAGAAGCGGCGTAGTTGCCGCCGGCCTTGGCGATACCGGTGCCGCCCTTGACGCAGCGCACATACTGATGCTCAACCATGATCTTCACCGGGTTCAGACCGGCAGCATAGTAGGAACCCACAGGGGAGAGAATGATGCAGAAGATGTAGGAATGGGAGGGATGCACGCCCAGCATGGCATCGGTGGCGATGATGAAGGGTCGGATGTAGAGGGAGGTGCCGCTGGTGTGGGGGATCCAATCCCGGTCAATGTCCACGATGGCCTTGATGGCCTGCAGGGCGGCTTCCGGGTCGATGCGGGGTACGCAGAGACGGTCACAGGTGTTGTTCATGCGCTCGATGTTGCACATGGGACGGAACAACTGCACGCCGCCGTCGGGACGGCGATAGGCCTTCATGCCTTCAAACAGCTCCTGCGCGTAATGGAACACCATGGCGGAGGGATCCAGCGGGATGGGGCCGTAGGGCACGATGCGGGCGTCGTGCCAGCCTTCCTCCACGGTGTAGTTCATCAGAAACATATGGTCGGTAAACAGCTTGCCGAAGCCCAGCTTACTTTCATCGGTGGGTTTGGCTTTGGGAGCGGGATTTCGGGTGATCTTGATATCCAGTTTCATAGTACGCACTCCTTTATAGAAAATTGAAGTATAAGCAGAGACATGGGTTACAGCTTGTTACGGATGATCTTTCCGCTGGTGGTCTTGGGGAGAGAATCACGGAATACCACCAGACGGGGGTATTTATAGGGCGCAGTATGCGTTTTGACATAGTTCTGAATTTCTTTTTTCAGTTCCTCGGTGCCTTCGGTGCCGGGAGTCAGCACGATGCTGGCCTTGACAATCTGACCGCGGACCTCATCCGGTGCGGCGGAGACACCGCATTCCAACACATAGGGCAGCTCCATGATCACGCTTTCGATCTCGAAGGGCCCGATCCGGTAGCCGGAGGACTTGATGATATCGTCCACGCGACCCACATACCAGAAGAAGCCATCCTCATCCCGCCATGCGGTGTCACCGGTGTGGTAGAAACCGTCATGCCAGACTTCCTTTGTCTTGACCGGATCCCGGTAATAGCCGGTGAACAGACCGCAGGGGGCACCGTTTGCCACGTTGATGCAGATTTCACCCACTTCACCATCCGGAACCGGGTTACCCTCACTGTCCAGAATGGATACGTCGTAGATGGGAGCGGGTTTGCCCATGGAACCGATTTTGTGACTGGCACCCCGCAGGTTTCCGATGATCATGGTGCTTTCGGACTGACCGAAGCCCTCCAGAATCTGCAGACCGGTGAGCTTCTCGAACTGCCGGTAAACCTCCGGGTTCAATGCTTCGCCTGCGGTAGTCATGTGCTTCACGGAGCTGAGATCATATTTGCTAAGATCCTGTTTGATCATCATACGCAGCATGGTAGGCGGTGCGCAGAAGGTGGTAATGTGATACTTGGCAAACAGAGGAAGAATGTCCGCCGCGTCAAACCGGTCGAAGTCGTAGACAAAGGTGGCGGCTTCGCTGAACCACTGACCGTAGAGCTTACCCCACATGGCCTTTGCCCAGCCGGTGTCGGAAATGGTGAGATGCAGACCGTCCGGATCCACACAATGCCAGTATTTGGCGGTGACGAAGTGGCCAAAGGGATATTTGTAGTTATGAGCGGCGATTTTGGGGTAGCCGGAGGTGCCGGAGGTAAAGAACATCAGCATCAGATCATCACCGCCGGGGGCATTCGGTGTGCGGTCGTAATGGGAACTGAAACGCACATATTCGTCATCAAAATTGCGCCAGCCTTCCCGGGTGCCGTTGACGATCAGCTTATTGCGAATGCCGCTGTAATGCTCCATCGCCAGCTCTGCCTGCTGGGCAGAATCTCCGTCAGCGGTGCAGATCAGGGTCTCAATACCGGCAGCCTGGAACCGGTATTCAAAATCGTGGGCAATCAACTGGTTGGTGGCAGGAATGGCGATGGCACCCAGCTTGTTCAGACCCAGCATGGCGAACCAGAATTCATAGTGCCGTTTCAGCACCAGCATGACCCGGTCGCCCTTGCGGATGCCGAGAGAGTGGAAATAGTTGGCGCAGCGGTTGGAGGCCTTTCGCATATCCTCAAAGGTGAAGCGACGCTCGGTTTTGTCGCCGCTCAGGTGAAGCATGGCCAGCTTGTTGGGATCCCGGCGGGCCAGCTCGTCCACGATATCGAAAGCAAAGTTGAAATGCTCGGTATTTTTGAATTTGATGGAAACAGGGGTGCCCTTATCGTTCTTCACGATGTCGGCATAATCGTGGTAGATACGCTTTTTGGTGTCCTGCTGCACCGGCTGGGCTTCCGCAATCAGCGGAGAATCCTGCAGCTCGGGAATAGGCTCGCCGGTGGGGTTCAGCACGATGGCATAGAACTCGCAATCAGTGCCGCCCACGGCGATCATACCGTGGGGCATGGAGGAGTTATAATAAATACTGTCGCCCTTCTGGAGAACGACACTGTGTTCGCCGATCTGCACCCGAAGCTGACCGGAGATCACAATATCCAGCTCCTGCCCGTCATGGGTGGTCAGCTCAATGTCCTTGTGCTGGGCATCCTCCTGATAGACGCTTTTCACATACAGAGGATCGGCAATGCGATTCTGGAAGGTGTTCGCCAGATTGTAGTAGGTCATGCCGTGGGCATTGGCGATGCGCTGCCCGTTTCCGGCACGGGTCAGTGTGTAGGAATTCAGACGAGGACTGTGTCCTTCAATGATATCGGTCACATCCACATTGAGCGCGATGGCGCAGCGGTAGATGAACGCGAAGTTCAGATCACTTCTGCCGTTTTCACAGTCCAGATATTCGGTTTCAGTGACATCGGTTTTGGCGGCCATTTCAGCGGCGGTCAGACCTTCGATCTGCCGAAGCTCCCGGATACGGGCGGCCATTTCCTGAAGTTTGTAATCCAGTCCGGTAATTTGCTGCATGGTATACCTCCGTTTTCCTGGGACGAAAAACGCACTCGTCCCAAAGTTGAACTTTGAGACGAGTGCGCATCATTTACAACACCCGCGGTACCACTCAAATTGCACTTTCGTGCCACTCAGGCTCCATTAAGCCTTATGCCTTAACGCAGCAGTCACGGGAAGGTTCTACTGGCCGAATCCGGTGTTCTTCCTTCCGGCTTGGAAGCGACAGTCCCGACCCGGTATCCGACAGCTCACACCAACCGCTGTCTCTCTGCGGGAACACGGAAACAGGACACTCTTCTTCAATGCCTTTACGCATTTAGTGTAGTCCAACTTTGCCAAATTGTCAAGCGGAAATTTTGAAATATGAAACAGAAGCGGATCGAATATCAGAGCTTGCTGCGGATGATTTTGCCGCTGGTGGTTTTAGGGAGAGAATCGCGGAATACCACCATGCGGGGGTATTTATAAGGCGCGGTATGCGTCTTTACATAATTCTGAATTTCTTTTTTCAGTTCTTCGGTACCTTCGGTGCCGGGGGTCAGCACGATGCTGGCCTTGACGATCTGACCGCGAACCTCATCCGGTGCGGCGGAGACGCCGCATTCCAGCACATAGGGCAGTTCCATGATCACGCTTTCGATCTCGAAGGGTCCGATCCGGTAGCCGGAGGACTTGATGATATCGTCCACGCGGCCAACATACCAGAAGTAACCATCCTCATCCCGCCACGCGGTATCACCGGTGTGGTAATAGCCGTCCCGCATACACTCGGCGGTTTTCTGCAGGTCATCCAGATATTCCCGGAACAGACCCACAGGTGCGCCGTTTTCCAGAGAAATAACGATCTCACCGGTTTCGCCGTTCTTCACCGGTTCACCGTTCCGATCCAGCAGCGCGATAGGATACTGGGGAGAAGCCTTGCCCATGGAGCCGGTCTTTACATTGCAGCCGCAGTAATTCGCCACGGTCAGCGTGGTCTCGGTCTGTCCGAAGCCTTCATAGATGGTCAGTCCGGTAGCCTTTTCAAACTGGCGGGCAACCTCCGGGTTCAGCGCCTCACCGGCGGTGGTCATATGTCGGATGGAACTGAAATCAAAGCGGCTCAGATCCTCCTTGATCATCAGACGCAGCATGGTGGGCGGCGCACAGAAGGTAGTGATCTGATACTTGGCGAACAGGGGCAGGATATCGGCGGCATCAAAGCGGTCGAAGTCATAGACGAATACTGCGCCTTCACACAGCCACTGACCGTAAAGCTTGCCCCACAGGGACTTGCCCCAGCCGGTGTCGGAAATGGTAAGATGCAGGCCGTCCCGTTCACAGCAATGCCAGTACTTGGCGGTGAGAAAATGCCCCAGCGGATAGGTGTGCTTGTGCAGCACCATTTTCGGCTCGCCGCTGGTGCCGGAGGAGAAGAACATCAGCGCCGGTTCATCACCGGAGGGCGTGTCCGCCGTCCGGGCGAACTTGCTGGAGAACATGGGGTATTCGGCACAGAAGTCCCGCCAGCCATCCCGATTGCCGCCTACCAGCAGCTTCAGTCGGACGCTGTCACATTCGTTGGCGGCTTCCTCTGCAATGGAAGCGGTGTCCCCATCGCCGGTGCAGACGATGGCGGCAATGTTTGCGGAGCGGAAACGATAGAGAAAATCCTTTTTCTGGAGCTGGTAGGTTGCCGGAACGGCAATCGCGCCCAGCTTATGCAGGGCCAGCATGGCGAACCAGAATTCGTAGTGCCGCTTCAGCACCAGCATGACCCGGTCGCCCTTCCGGATGCCCAGACTGCGGAAATAATTGGCTACCCGGTTGGACTGCTTTTTCATATCCTCATAGGTGAACCGGCGCTCTGTCTTATCCTTGCTGAGATGCAGCATGGCGAGACGATCGGGGTACTTCTCCGCAATCGCATCCACCACATCAAAGCCGAAGTTGAACGAATCCGTATTCCGGAAGGTGACTTTTTCCGGGGAACCGTTGGCGTCCTCCTCCACGGTGACGAACTTCTCGCAGAGCAGCCTGACGGCGGGACGGACGGAGACCACGCTGGAGCGAACCTCCGCCTCGGGAGCCTTTTCACCGGCCAGCACCACGGCGCAGAACACGCAGTCCTGTCCGCCGACGGCGATCATGCCGTGAGGGGTGGAGGAATTGTAGAAAATGCTGTCACCCTCGTTCAGCACTTCCCGGTTGGTGCCGACCTGCACCATCAGAGAACCGGAGATGACAAGGTCAAATTCCTGACCGCTGTGACGGGTCAGATGGATCGGACGATTCTGCAGCTCCGGAGAAAACTCGTAGCGAACCCAGTAAGGCTCTGCCAGCTTGCCGTGGAAATCCGGCGCAAGGTTGGAGATGGAAATCCCGTCCTCGCGGGCGGTCTGCTGCCCCTGTCCTTTTCTGGTAACATTATAGGAGGACAGCTTGGCAGTACGTCCTTCCAGCAGCTCGGTCAGTTCAATGCCGAAAGCCAGCGCGCACTTATAGATAAAGGTAAAGGGCAGGTCGATCTCGCAGCGCTCGTAAGCCTGATACTCCGCAAGACTGACCTCGGTGCGTTCTGCCATATCGGCTTCGCTGTAGCCCATGATCTCCCGCATTTCGCGGATACGGAATGCAACCTCACGAAGCTCCGGCATTGTCGTCTGTGTGGCCATAATAGATCCTCCTTAACAAAAAAAGCCCGTCCCAAGCAAATCACTTGAGACGAGCATATCACTTACACCCGCGGTACCACTCAAATTGCGCTTTCGCGCCACTCCGGCTCTGACAAGCCTTATGCATTCACGCAGCAATCACGGAAAGAACTACTTACAGAATGTGTTCGCCCTTTCAGCTCGGAAGGGATGGGAATGTGGCTGTCGCTGCCGGGCTCACACCACTACCCGGCTCTCTGAAAGCGCTGGAACCGATTCCGTCTTCGTCATAGCTTTTATCTGATTAAATTATGTAAGCGAATATAGCACCCTCAATTGGGAATGTCAAGTTTTATTTTTCGGAAAGCCCCAGTTTTTCTTTGCTTTCCTCCTGCATTTTGTATTTGAGGATTTTCCCTGCGGCATTCAGAGGAAATTCCGATACAAAGAGGAAGTAACGAGGTACTTTGTGCCGTGCCATGTGTGCGTTGCCGAAGTCCCGCAGCTCCTGCTCGGTAAGGGTGACGCCGTCCTGCGGAATGACCCATGCACAGGCTTCTTCACCGTAGTTCTTGTCCGGTACTCCGATGACGGATACATCCCGTACCTTTTCGTGAGTCAGGTAAAACTCTTCGATCTCACGGGGATAAATGTTCTCGCCGCCGCGGATGATCATATCCTTCAACCGGCCGGTGACTTTGTAATACCCGTCCGGTGTGCGGCAGCAGATATCGCCGGTGTGAAGCCACCCGTCCCGATCAATGGCCTGTGCCGTGGCGCGGGGCATTTTGTAGTATCCCTTCATGATGTTGAAGCCGCGGGCAACAAACTCGCCGTTTTCACCGTCCGGCAGTTCTCTGCCGGTTTCCGGGTCGATGATGCGGCATTCCACGCCGGGGAAGGCGCTGCCCACGGTATCTACCCGGTGATCCAGATCCTCGTTTACCTCGCCCATGGTGCAGCCTGGCGCGGCTTCGGTCTGCCCGTAAACAGAAATGATCTCTGTCATGTGCATCTCAGCAGCGGCACGGCGCATCAGCTCCGGCGGACAGTTGGCTCCCGCCATGATGCCGGTACGGATGTGACTGAAATCGGTCTTTGCAAAATCCGGATGGTTGAACATACTGAGGAACATGGTGGGTACGCCGTTAAAGCAGGTGATTTTCTCCTCGTGAATACAGGCAAGGGAGGACTTGGGGGAGAAGTAGGGCAGCGGATACAGCGTGCCGCCATGGGTCATGATGGAGGTCATGGTCAGGACCATGCCGAAGCAATGGAACATGGGCACCTGTACCATCATCCGATCCACGGTGGAAAGATCCATCCGGTCTCCGATGATCTTGCCGTTGTTGACGATGTTCCGGTGAGTCAGCATGACGCCCTTGGGGAAGCCGGTGGTGCCGGAGGTGTACTGCATATTGGCCACATCGTCCGGCTTGACCAGCGCCGCACGGCGGCGAACCTCTGCCTGCGGGATCTGCCGCGCCCGTTCCAGCATCTGTTCCCAGGTCAGGCAGCCTTCCATGGAAAAACCTACCGTGACCACATTGCGGAGGAAGGGCAGACGGCGGGCATACAGGGGTGAACCGGGTTTCAGATCCTGCAGCTCCGGGCACAGCTCCTGCATGATGGCCTTATAGTTTGCATCCTTGCTGCTTTCAATCAGAATCAGCGTATGTGTGTCCGACTGACGGAGCAGGTATTCGATCTCATGGCTCTTGTAGGCGGTATTCACCGTCACCAGCACCGCGCCGATCTTTGTGGCAGCCCAGAAGGCCAGAAACCACTCCGGTACATTGGTGGCCCATACGGCCACATGATGACCTGCCTTCACGCCCATGGAAATCAGGGCGGCGGCTACGGTGTCCACATCCCGGCGGAACTGGGCATAGGTGCGGGTATAGTCCAGCGTGGTGTAGCGAATGGCGAGCTGATCCGGATAGGTTTCTGCCATGGTGTCCAGCACCTGAGAGAAGGTCTTTTCCAGAATGTCATATTTCTTCCAGGGGAAGGTGCCTGCGCCGTCCCGGCTGCGATAGATCGTGGGAGTATTGCTGTGAGTGCTGGCCAGACCGGTAAGGAAGCTGGCAAAATGGGTCAGCACAATATCCGCATCCTGAATCTCGTCATTCCACTCGACAGAGAGAAATGCGTCATAGTTCAGAGAACGGAGCGCACTGAGAAACTCGGCTACCGGCAGATCGCCTTCGCCGATCAGCACATTCCGATTGCCGGAACGGTCGCCCAGACGGACGAAACGGATGTAGGCACCCAGATTGCGAATGGTGTCCTCGGCACTTTCACCGGCGTCAAAGCAGGTGGAGCGGATGTCCCACGCAGCGCCCAGTGCCACGGAGGCAAAATGATTCAGCAGTTTCAGCGCGTTCCGGGTATCGGCAAGCCAGCCTGAGGTTTCAAACAGCAGCTCCACATCGCCCTGCTCCGCCTGCATGACGGCGGCGGAAAGCTTCCGGTTCAGGGCAGGCAGATTCGGCTGTTCCTCCACCTGCAGAATGACGGTTTCGATACCGGCGGTACGCGCCATTTCCACGCAGCGGCGCACGGCTTCCCCATCGCAGTCCTCCCGATCCACCGGGATCGGGTAAGTGAGGGCAGAAACGGACAGTCCCCGGTTGTACAGCTTGCGTCTGGCATCGGAGAGCCGGTCGGGGCGCAGCACACTGTCACTGTGCTCCAGCCGTTCCCGTTCTCCGTCATAAATCTCAAAGCCTGCGTAGCCGTAGTCGCTGGCAAACTGGCAGAGCGCCTGAAAGGTAGGCTGATTGACATGTCTGGTGGAAAATGACAGCTTCACGCCTGTTCCTCCTCTGCCACGATCTTATTCAAAGCGTTTACGTAGGCGCGGATGCTGGCACCCACGATATCGGTGGAGAGGCCGTTTCCACTGTAGAGCCTGCCGCCGGAACGGAGCCGTACCAGCGCGGAACCAAGGGCCTCCTTGCCCTCGGTAACGGCCTGAATCTGGAAATCATCCAGCTCATAATGGAAGCCCACACACTGCTCGACGGCTCGGAAAGCAGCGTCGATAGGGCCGTCGCCCAAGGCAACGCCGCTGAGATCATCCCCGTTCTTTACCAGCGTCACACTGGCCATGGAGCTGACCAGATTGCTGCTGGTGCAGCTGAAGCTGCTGAGATGGTAGACGGAAGGAGCCTGCATGGCAGAGGAAGCGATGATGGCTTCCAGCTCCTTGCGGCCGACAGAGCCTTTCCGCTGGCATACGGTAAGCAGGGAGCGATGTACCAGACCCACATCCTCCGCAGACAGCGTGTAGCCCAGCTGCTGGGTTGCGGCAGATACCTGCTCCAGCGTGCTGGCGGCGTCCAGCAGAATCTCACTCTCTGCGGCAATGCCGCCGTCTGCGGGACGGTTCAGTTGTTTCAGGAGGACGTTTACATCGGTTTTCAGCTCGGTGCGTTTCAAAACGGAGGTCAGACCAAGGCTCTCTCCACGGATGGCGAGAGCTTCGGCAAACCGGGCGGTATTCAGAACCTGCTCGCCGGCAACGGCGGTTTTCACGCCGTCTGCACCGGCATCCAGTGCGGCAAAGGCCGCAGCATTGCCCATACCCAGCTGATCGGAAACAGAGACCAGCAGCGGCAGGGAACAGACAGCCTTCAGACCGGCGGTGATTGCCGCGATCTCCCGGGGCAGAGACAGTCCGGCGTCATCAGAATAAGAGATGACAGTGGCACCGGCTTCCTGTGCGGCAAGCACTGCCTTTTCCAGAAATGCCGGGTCGGCACGGGTGGCGTCCATGGCGGAGTATTCCACATCCGGGCAAAAGGCCTTTGCAGCCTGACACAGCTCCCGGATTTTCCCCAGCATTTTATCTTCCTTCATGTGGCAGCTGTACTCCATGGTGACGGTGGAAACCGGCAGCATAACCTGCAGCCGGGGACGAGCTGCATCCTTCACGCAGTCCCATGCCGCCTGCACCCCGGCGACATCCATACCCACGGGGATGCACAACACACTGTTCCGAATCTGAGCGGCAATGGTGCGGAAGATAATGCTGTCTTCCCGGGCGCGGGAGATGGCGGGCAGCTCGATCACATCCGCGCCGAAGCTGTCCAGCGTGGCGGCAATGGCCGTCTTTTCCCGAAACAGCAGGGGCGTCTGACCGCTCTTGCAGAGCTCCCGCAGCGTGTAATCCGAAACAGTGATTTTTCTCATGATGAAACCCTCCTAAATCATGCAAAATCCCGCAGAGATATGAAAATCTCTGCGGGATGATCAGACAGAATGTATGACCACGGTACCACCCACATTGCCGCATACAGCGACCGCTCAAGGGGCATCACAGCCCCGGATCTGTAACGGGATCACCCGGAAGTCCTTACTGCAGGTTCGGGACTTCTGCTCCGATATGAGACAGACCGGGAGGATTCTTACCGCCTCTCAGCAAATGGCGGCTCTCTGAAAAGCTGGCCCCAAGGTCTTAGTATCTTCATCGCATTTCCTGTGAATGTGGATAATTTAACACGGTAAAGCAGAATTGTCAAGTGCAGAAGGCCAATATTCCGAGCCTCAACCCATGACAAAAATACCCTTCATCCCGTCGGAAATTTTCAGCATATTGCTGCCGACAGGCATATATGCGGGAATCAGACTGAGAAATTCCTTCACATGTGCAATGATCGGGTAACCCATGGTATCCGTCCGGTAATGCATGGGAACGGCAATGCGGGGCTGCAGCTCCGCGATCAGCTCCGCAGCTTCCTCCGGACCGATGGTGAAATGCCCGCCAACGGGGAGTAGAAGCAGATCCAGTCCGGTAAGGGTTTTCATCTGCGCCTCCGTCAGCGCACAACCCAGATCGCCCAGATGCGCCGCACGGAAGCTGCCGTATTCCACTACGGTGATCCGGTTTGTGCCGCGCAGTCTGCCTCCCTCCGGGTCGTGGAAGGTGTCCAGAAAGGAAACAGCGAAATCCGGCTGTCTGCCGGTGAGCTGCACCCGATCTGCGGCATTGTGGTCACCGTGACCATGGCTGCAGAGAACCAAATCAGCCGAAAGACGATCCGGCAGCTCCGTTCCGGGAACACTGCCTCTTTCGTAGGGATCGAAAATCACGCTGCCGCCTTCCGAAAGCTCCAGCTTGAAGCAGGCGTGACCATACCATGTGAGTATCGGATTCATTCTTCGTCCTTTCCGCGCAGCAGCGCTTCGTTCAGAGACTTCATCTGTTCCTTGTCAAGCTTGCATATGCGCCGATCCCAGGTGAGCAGACCGTTCAGCTCGTTTTCCACATCTGTAAGCTGGGTGAGAATGCTGACCTGCAGTCCCTTCGCCCGAAGAGCGGGCAGCTTGTCCCGATAAACCCGGGTGAGTGCCTTGGCAAGCTGTTCTCCGGAGCGCATATTCCGGTAGCCGAACCCCTTTCCGGCTGCGGAATGCTCCGGAACAGACAGGCGGAACCCGCCAAATTCGGTGATAGCCTGTACGCGGGGATCTGCTTTCAAAGTAAGGTCACGGAAATAGATATGACGGCTGCAGAAATCACCGCCATGCTGGTCAAACCAGCCGCTGGCCGGATCAATCAGGCGGGTGGAATCCCACTCCTTCACCTGCGCCGTCAGGTCGGCAGACTGAAACTGTCCCCAGCCTTCGTTGAAGAGCGACCAGCAGATGACGCAGGGACTGTTGTACAGCGTATGAATCAGTTCGCGGACCTCCTCCGGAAACTGCCTGCGTCCCGATTCAAAACGGCGACCCAGCCGCCGGGAATCCGTGTCCTTTCGGCGGACGCCCAACGTGGGCAGCAGCGTCATTCCCAGAAAACTGTAGTCACCGCCGCTGGGAATGTCCTGCCAGACCAGCATACCCAGACGGTCACAATGGTAGTACCAGCGCAGAGGCTCCACCTTCACATGCTTTCGAAGCAGGTTGAACCCCATGTCTTTCGCAGCCTGAATATCTTCAACCATGGCTTCGTCACAGGGAGGCGTATACAGGCTTTCCGGCCAGTAACCCTGATCCAGCAGCCCGGAAAGAAAAACCGGTTTCCCGTTCAGCTCCAGTGTGTCATTGTGAATTTCCAGACTTCGCATGGCAAAGTAGCACTTTACAAGGTCGCTCCCGCGGTGCAGCAGCAGATCGTACAGAAACGGTGTTTCCGGCGTCCAGAGGCGGCAGTCCGGCAGCACGACTTCGGCATAGCCTTTCTCGTCAAAACTGCCGCGGCAGACCAGTTTGCCCTCTGCCAGAACCGCGTATTCATCCCCCGGTTCACTGTCGGGAAGCTGCAGACAGACCTTGCTTTCGGAAACCACGGGTGTGATCCGTACATCGGAAATGTAGTGTTCCGGTACGCTTTCCAGCCACACGGTCTGCCATATGCCGCTTTGGGCGGTGTACCATATGCCCCGGGGACGGGAGGACTGCTTGCCGTAGGTGCAGCTGCCGTCCTCTGTCTGATCACGGACGGAGACCGTAAGCCGGTTTTCACCCTCCGGTACGATCAGCCCGGTGATATCCAGATAAAACGGGGTGTAGCCTCCCAGATGTGTTCCGGCGCTTTTCCCATTGATGAAAACCTCACACCATTGATCCACCGCACCGAAATGCAGCAGCAGACGATCTTTCAGAAAACCATCCGGAAGTGAAAAACTGCGGCTGTACCATGCAGTCTCCCACGGGCGAGGCCCGCGTTTCGCGGAAGAAAGTGCGGTTTCCGGAGAAAAGGGAACCAGAATGGTGTCCACCATTTTCTGGGGGATGACGCCGGAGGGAGCAATGTCAAATTCCCAGCGTCCGTTCAGACAGAGCCATCTGGGCCGCATGAACTGCGGTCTGGGGTAGCTGTTCAGCGGAATCTCCGGAATATTTTCGGCCCAGCGCGTTGTCAGCGGCTGATTTCTGCCGCCAATCCCCGCCACGGGCGAACCCTCAGAGAATGCTGCCGTCCGGCTTGAACAGGGGCAGCGGTGCAAGCACGGTGATATCGGTCCGCTTTGCTGCATCGCCTTCTGCCAGAACGGCCATTTTGCAGACAATGTTGCCTTCCGCCTTGTTTACCAGCGTTTCCATGGCCTGAAGGCTTTCACCGGTGGAGATCACATCGTCCACGATGACGATATCCTTGCCCTTCATCCGGTCCGCATCAGCCTGGTCGATGACCAGCGTCTGCACACCGGCGGTGGTAATGCTCTTTACATCCACACGGAACACACCGGACATATAGGCCTTGGCTTTTTTTCGGGCCAGCAGATAGGGGATCCCGCTCTGACGGCTCATCTCATACACCAGCGGAATGGCCTTGGCTTCCGGCGCGATCAGGTAATCGCATTTCGGCATCTTTTTCAGAAGCTCGGCGGCACAGTGCTCGGTCAGCTCCACATCCCCGAACATGACAAATGCACCGATATAAAGCGTATCAGTAGCCTTGCAGATGGGAAGCTCCCGCTTCATACCGGCAATATCGATGGAATAAACAGACATAGTAAGCAGCCCTCTTTCTTATTGTAAAAGCAGCCGGAAATTCCGCACCGCTAAGGAAAATAGATTCCGTTTCAGTATAACAAGACGGTATGTATTCTTCAACATATTTTGGTTATATTACCGGGAGATTTTCCATGAAAGGAAGCGGAAATATGACGGAATCGGAACAGGTACGGCTGTGGTGGCGGGCGGCCAACTACCTCAGCGCGGCGCAGCTTTATCTGCGCGACAATGTGCTGCTGCGCCGTCCGCTGACGGAGGCAGATGTCAAGCGCAAGATTGTGGGACATTGGGGAACCTGCCCGGGGCAGAACTTCATCTATGCACATCTGCAGCGGCTGATCTGCCGACATAAGCTGAATATGATCTATCTTTCCGGACCGGGACACGGCGGCGCGGCAGTGGCGGCAAATGTGTGGCTGGAGGGTTCCTACGGAGAACTGGACCCAAATCTGAGCCGGGACGGAGCGGGGATGCTGCAGCTGGTACGGCAGTTTTCCTTTCCCGGCGGTATCCAGAGCCATGCCGCGCCGGAGCTTCCCGGCAGCATCCACGAAGGCGGAGAGCTGGGCTACAGCCTGAGCCACGCCTATGGTGCGGTACTGGATAATCCGAGCCTGATCGCGGCCTGCGTCATCGGAGACGGGGAAGCGGAGACCGGGCCGCTGAGCGCGTCATGGCAGGTCTCCCGTTTTCTGCATCCCACGGAGGACGGAAAAATCCTGCCTATTCTGCATCTGAACGGCTACAAAATCGCAAATCCTACGCTGTTGGCACGAATCCCCACGGAGGAGCTGCGGCAGTATCTGCAGGGCTGCGGCTGGATGCCGATTTTCGTGGATGCCGGGGGCAAGCTGGATTCCCAGGAGGAACTGCGTTCCCATGAAACCATGACGGCGGCGTTGGAGGCCTGTCTGAAGCTGTGGAAAAAGGGGAAATACCCGGTGCTGGTGCTGCGTTCGCCCAAAGGCTGGACCGGCCCGGAGGAAACGGAGGATTCCTTCCGCAGCCATCAGGTACCGCTGGATGTTCACGCACCCGATGGGATCGAAGCACTGGAAAAGTGGCTTCGCCGTTATCGGCCCGAGGAACTGTTCAGCGAAAACGGAGAGCCTGTTTCGGAGCTTCGTGCCTTGTGCCCGGAAGGAGAACGGCGAATGGGACTGAATCCCCACGCCAACGGCGGCAGACTGCTGAAACCGCTT
Organism: Clostridiales bacterium UBA1774; assembly: GCA_002314635.1. Classification (GTDB taxonomy): domain Bacteria; phylum Bacillota; class Clostridia; order Oscillospirales; family Oscillospiraceae; genus UBA1774. The sequence continues at coordinate 46,060 of DCGQ01000025.1, read as the reverse complement.
CGCCTGCCGGACTGGCAGGATTACACGGTGCCCGTGGAGCGACATGGCGGCACCGCAGCGGAGGATATGCGAGTTCTGGGAACTTATGTGCGGGATGTGCTGCGAATGAATGCGGAGAATCGGAATTTCCGCATTTTTGGGCCGGACGAAACCATGTCCAATCGTCTTGGCAGCGTGTTTGAAGCGACGGGGCGCCGCTGGGAGCTGCCCGGGAAAAAGACGGACGAGTATCTTTGCCCCGGCGGACGGGTCATGGATGCGCTGCTGTCGGAGCATGTGTGTCAGGGCGCACTGGAAGGCTATCTGCTGACCGGACGGCACGGCTTTTTCAATTCCTATGAGGCTTTTATCCGCATCGTGGATTCCATGGCCTCCCAACATGCAAAATGGATGAAGGCCGCGGCAGCCATCCCGTGGCGGCAGGAGACCGCGTCTCTGAACTATGTGCTGACCTCCAATGTGTGGCAGCAGGATCACAATGGATTTACCCATCAGGATCCGGGTTTTCTGGATCATGTGGCGAACAAAAAGGCAGATGTTGCCCGGCTGTATCTGCCGCCGGATGCCAATACGCTGCTGAGTACCTTTGACCACTGCATCCGCAGCCGCAACTATGTGAATGTGATCATCGCCTCCAAGCATCCCCGGGCACAGTGGCTCAGCCGGGATGCGGCGGAGAAACACTGCACGGAGGGACTGGGAATCTGGCCGTGGGCGTCTACAGACCGGGGAAGCACACCGGATCTGGTGCTGGCCTGCTGCGGTGATACACCGACGCTGGAAACGCTGGCTGCGGCAGATATTCTGCACCGCAGTTTTCCGGAGTTGAAGATTCGGACGGTAAATATTGTGGATCTGATGCGGCTGCAGCCTGCGGAGGAGCATCCGCATGGATTGACGGACTTTGCCTATGACACGCTGTTTACCCGGGACAGACCGATTCTGTTTGCCTTCCATGGCTATCCGAAGCTGATCCACGAGCTGACCTACCGCCGCCGCAACCAGAATATTCATGTACGCGGCTACAAAGAGGAGGGCACCATTACCACACCCTACGATATGCGGGTTCAGAACGATCTGGATCGCTGGCACCTGTGCATGGATGCGGTGCGGCTTCTGCCGGATCTTGGAGACCGGGGCAGCTATCTGGTACAGGAACTGCAGGACAAACTGTGCGCGCACCGGAGCCATATCCGGAAGTACGGTGAGGATCTGCCGGAAATCTCGGACTGGTGCTGGCAGGATCTGAAAGCATAAAAAAAGCTGCGGCGGGCGCCGCAGCAGTTCATCGGGGGAGTTCTTTGGAGGAATATGTCTCTGTCTTTCTCTGAGAGAACAGAAACAGCATAACGGGAATAAGCGAAAAAAGCAAATGCAAATATTGGAAACCGGGCCGCACAACCGTGAATGGCGGTGCGGCCCGGTTCTTTTCAGTTCAGAATGCGTCTTGCACCATAATAGTAGGTGCTGTAATACCAGCTGTCCAACTCACTGGTTATGACCTTGGCGGAGCCGGAGGATGCGTGAATGAATTTGCCGTCTCCGATGTAAAGACCCACATGACCGATGGTCCAGCTGCCGGGGCTGGCAAAAAACACAAGATCGCCCGGTTCCAGAGCTTCTTTTTCCACATAAGAACCCTGCTTGTACTGTTGGGAGGCGGTTCGGTTCATGGTATATCCGTTGTTTACAAAGCAATAGTATGTAAGGCCGGAGCAGTCGAAACCGGAGGAAGTGGTACCGCCGTAGACATACGGTACGCCCAGATTCGCCTTGGCCAGTGCAATAACCGCCTCGGCAGAGGCACTGGCGATTTCCGATTCTGCTTCTGTTTTGTTGTTTTCGATGATTCGCACGTACTGTCCGTAAAGATAGCCGATTCTGCCATCGTATTCAACCTTATACCAGTCGCCCTCCGATGCAAGGACAGTGACCTTATCACCACAGTACAGATATCCGTAGACATCGGCCTGCAGATTGCCCGCTGCGCGGAACCGGACGCCGTCACCGGTCAGAATGCCGGTAGTGACGGAATGCGATTCATTGGCTGTGGTTTCCGGGACGGGGGATTCGGAAGGAACGGGTGTAGCTTCCGAAGTCGGAGCAGCCGAGGGTTCCGGCGTGGCTTCCGGAGCCGGCGTGGCCGAGGGGGCCGGCGTGACCTCCGGAGTCGGAGTGGCAATAGGTGTCGGCGTGGCTTCCGGCACGGGAGTGGCGGTGGGTTCCGGCTGCTTCAGATAGCGGGAACTCATATAGCCTTCCTTCCCATTCCAGCTGACGCGGCACCAGTCACCCAATACCTCCAGAATCTCAACGCTGCTGCCTTCCTGTGCCATGCCCAGCACTTTTCCGCTCATGTCCGGTTTGTCCCGGAAATTCAGCCAGTCCGCGACGACCACCGCAGAACCCGGTTCCAGTGCCAGTACCGGCAGGACCAGAATCACAAGCAGCAGACTGACTGCCAGAAATCGCTTCCATAATTTTTTCATTTTTCTATCTCCTGTATCCGATGCTCACTCCTGACTGAGCATCCTTTCCAGCCAGACAGCGCCCAGATCCAGCGCTACATAAAGGCCTTCTTTTTCTGCTTTCTTGACCACCCGATCCCGGGAGCGGATATCCGGATCGGTAAGCTGGAGCTGGACGGAAACCCGTTTCGCCAGCTTCATGTCCTGCAGCGCTTCGGTGTCCAGAATCTGCAGCATGACAATATATTTATCGGTCATCTCTCCGTAGTAAATCAGGTTATCCTTCCGACGCAGAGGACGCCCCTTATAAGTCAGAGTATTTTCGTTCGCCATCGATATCATCCTTTCTCGCATACTTTTGAGATTATTAGTATAATGCATATTCCGGGAACTGTCAAGGACATCAGACAGCGGGGTGTTACTTTCCCCACCGGTAATTGTTGCCACTTCATTCTGCCAGATGAAAAACACACCCCTCCCATTGTGGGAGGGGTGTGGAAAGAACATCGTATCAAAGATTCAGGTAGCTACGAACCAGCTCCTGCAGCAGTTCATCTCTGTCCAGGTGACTGATCAGCGTCCGCGCATTTTTGTAATTCGTGATGTATGTGGGGTCTTCGGTGAGGATGTAGCCCACGATCTGATTGATGGGGTTATACCCTTTGACCTTCAGCGCGTCATAAACGGAAGTGAGAATCTCGTGAATTTCCGTGCTCTTATCCACGATACCGAACTTGCGTGTAAACTGATCCATGGCAGAGCCTCCTTACAGCATATAGCGTATTATAGCTCTTTTTTTCCCGACTGTAAAGAATTTTATTCCGGATCAGCGGATTTTCGCCTGAAGTTTTTCCTCCAAAGCGGTGAGAATCTGCTTCATGCAGGGCTCGATCTCACTGTCGGTCAGACTGCTTTCCTCTTTCCGGAAGCTGAGGGAGAATGCAACGCTCTTGCTGCCCTCCGGAATGGGATTGCCGCGGTATACATCGAAGAAGTCCACCTCCCGCAGCAGCTTGCCGCCGGCTTCCTGAATGCATTCACTGAGCTGGCGCACGGTGATTTTCTCTTCACAGACCACGGCAAGATCCCGGAGGACGGCAGGGAAACGGGGCAGCGGCTGATACTGGGCTTCCGGGGCACGGCAGGCCAGCAGCCTGTCGAAGTTCAGCTCAACGGCAGCGGCAGCGGCGGAAATGCCGCAGTTCTTCCGCACCGTGGGATGCAGTTCACCGAAGGTGCCCAGCAGTGTGCCGTCGGCGGCGAACACATCGGCACAGCGGCCGGGATGGAAAGCATAATGCTGCGTGTTGGCGGCAAAGACCGGGGCGGGGATCCGCAGGAAGCGCAGCAGCGCCTCCACATTGCCCTTGACGGCGTAGAAATCGGCGCCTTCTCCGTAAACGCCCATGGTCAGGTGCTTTTCCTCCAGCGCCAGATCCTGTCCGTCCTGCTTCAGATAGACCTTGCTCAGATCGAACAGCTTTACTTCCTTGTTCCGATGAGAGGCGTTCAGCGTCATGCACTTCAAAACGCCGGAGAGCATGGTGGTGCGCATAATAGAGGTGTCCTCGCCCAGCGGATTCAGGATCCGGAAGGAATCCCGCAGCGCATGGTCTTTCGGCATATTGCTCAGATCATTGTCGCCCTGACCGATGAAGGAGTAGGTCAGAATCTCGTTATAACCCATGCTGCGGCACAGCTGGCGGGTATCCCGCTCCAACTGCTGTGCGGCAGTCAGACCGCCCTGAGCGGTAACGCCCTTGAAGGCAGTTGCGGGGATCCGGTCATAGCCATAGAACCGGGCGACCTCCTCGGCAATGTCGCTGTAATGACTCACATCACCGCGCCAGGAAGGAACGGTCATCACATCGCCGTCGAAGTTGAATCCCAGCTCCATGAGAACCTTCTTCTGGAAAGCCGGTTCCGTATGGATGCCCAGCAGACCGTCAACCTTGTCGGATTCCAGCTTCAAGGTGACGGGTTTGATCTCTCTGGCAACTACATCAATGATGCCGTCCACCACATCACCGGCGCCCAGCAGCTCCACCAGTTCACAGGCACGCTGCACGGCGGGCAGGGTGCCCAGCGGGTCAAGTCCCTTTTCAAAGCGGGAGGAAGCATCGGTACGCATACCCAGCGTGATGGCGGTCTTGCGGATGTTGATGCCGTTGAAGTTGGCGGACTCAAAGACAACGGAAGTGGTGTCCCCGGTGATCTCGCTGTTCTGACCGCCCATGATACCGGCCAGACCGATGGGTTTCTTTTCATCGGCAATGACCAGCATATCGGCCTTCAATGCGCGGGGACTGCCGTCCAGCGTGGCCATTTCCTCACCTTCGGCAGCGTTGCGAACCACGATCCGGCTGCCGCTGATGCAGCGGTAGTCAAAGGAGTGCATGGGCTGACCGTACTCCAGCATGACATAGTTGGTGATATCCACGATATTATTGATGGGACGAATGCCGCTGGCACGCAGACGGCGGCGCAGCCAGACAGGGGAAGGGGCGATCTTCACATTCTTGACCACACGAGCGGTGTAACGGGGGCACAGCTCGGAATTTTGAATGTCCACATTCAGGTAGTTGTGAATATCGTCGCCGCTGCCTTTGACCTGAGGCTCGGGCAGAGTCAGGGGAGTACCGAAGGTGACGGCAGCTTCCCGGCTGAGACCGCGGATGGAAAGGCAGTCAGGACGGTTGTTGGTGATTTCGAAATCCACCACGCTGTCCCGCAGCTTCAGCGCTTCCACGATGTCCTGGCCTACGGTGCAGGGCTCCTGCAGAATGAAGATGCCGTCGGTGATGGCATAGGGATAGTCGTTTACCGTCAGTCCCAGTTCTTCCAGACCGCAGAGCATGCCCTCGCTCTTTTCTCCGCGAAGCTTGCCCTTTTCGATGGTCTTGCCGCCGGGGAGGGTGGATTTGTGCAGTGCGGCGGGAACCAAATCCCCGACCTGCACATTCTGGGCACCGGTGATGATCTGCACGGGGGCGTCCTTGCCCACCTCGATCTGACAGATCCAAAGGTGGTCACTGTTGGGGTGCCGTTCCATGCTCAGCACCTTGCCCACTACCACATTGTGAATCTCGTCAAACAGAACCTCATAGCCCTCAACCTTGGAGCCGGACATGGTCATCCGGTCGCAGAACTCTTTATCGGTCACATTCACCGGGGTGAATTCATTCAGCCATTCTCTGGAAAGTTTCATTTTGCTAACCTCCTATCCGTGCGATTCCGTCAGACAAACTGCTGGAGGAAACGCACATCGTTTTCGAACATCAGCCGCAGGTCGCTGATGCTGAACCGGCGCATGGCCAGACGCTCCAGACCTACGCCGAATGCAAAGCCGCTGTATTCATCCGGGTCGATGCCGCAGCCGGAGAGCACGCGGGGATGCACCATACCGGCACCCAGCACTTCGATCCAGCCTTCGCCCTTGCAGACGCGGCAGCCCTCGCCATGGCATTCAAAGCACTGCACATCCACCTCGCAGCTGGGCTCGGTGAAGGGGAAGTGATGGGGGCGGAACCGGGTCACGGTGTCGGGGCCGTATAGACGCTTCAGCAGCACATTCAGCGTGCCTTTCAGATCGCCCATGGTGATACCCTTGTCCACCACCAGACCTTCCATCTGGTGGAACATGGGGGAATGGGTTGCGTCGATTTCATCCTTGCGGAACACGCGGCCGGGAGAGATGACACGGATGGGAGGTTTCTGGTTCTCCATCACATGCACCTGTACCGGGCTTGTCTGGCAGCGGAGATGCACCCGCTCGTCCTCGGTGATATAGAACGTATCGGTCCATTCCCGGACGGTGTGTCCTACGGGAATGTTCAGCTTGTCGAAGTCATAGGTGCTGAGTTCGATCTCAGGGCCTTCGGCGACCTGAAAACCCATACCCACGAAGATATCCACGCACTCATCCCACAGGATCTGTAGAGGATGGCGGGCACCCAGCGCCACCGATGTGCCGGGAATGGTCACATCCAGCGCTTCTTCCCGCAGTTTCTTTTCCATCAGCGCAGACTGCAGGGCATCGACGCGTTCCTTGATGGCGGTTTCGATCTGGGTACGAACCTCGTTGGCCAGCTGACCCACCAGCGGACGCTCCTCCGCGCTCAGCGCACCCAGCTGCTTCAGAACGGCGCTGAGGCTGCCTTTTTTGCCCAGATACTGGACGCGCAGCGCATCCAGCGCACTCAGATCCTGCGCGTCCCGAATGGCATTCAGGGACTCGCTGCGAATCTCTTCCAGTTTGTTTCTCATACTGATTTCTGCCTCCCAAAAAATTCTTATGAGAAGATGACACAAAAAAAGAGCCTCCTCCCATGTGTATGGGACGGAAAGCTCCGCGGTACCACCCATATTCGCAGCATAGCTGCGCACCTTAACGGGAAACCATCATTTCCCACAGCCTGTGACGGGGCTGAACCGTCGGCCATTGCGCCGCAGCTCCCGGGCGAACCAAACGGAGGGCGAATCGGATACTCTCAGCCGGTGTACCCGTCTCTGCAAAACGCCGATCCCGTTATTTTCCCGCTCAACGCCATTTTGCGCGAGTATATCACGAGAGTTTCCATATTGCAATATCCTTTTTTTTGCTTTATACTGTCATATACTAAAAGGAAGGACGAAACGGAATATGAAGGTCTATCAGGATGTTTTTGTGGAACAGCTTGTCCGCCGCCAGCGTCCCGGTGGTGAGACGATGTTCAAGCTGGGAACGGTCTTTGCGGGACTGGTACTGATCACAGCCGCGTTTCTATTGGCAAAAAACTTTTTTCCGGTTCTGTTTGCGTTGGTGATCATTCTGGAGTTTTTTGCCTTTGTCTATACCGTCAAAGAGTACGAGTATTCCTTTATCAACGGGGATGTGGACATTGATAAGATTCTCGGCCGCCGCAAGCGCAGCACGGTACTCAGCGTTTCCTGCAAGGAAATCACAGCAATGGCTCCCTGCGCCGGACACGAAAGCACGCTGCAGGGCAGCTTCACCCGGACGGTGGATGCGGCCATCGGCGCGAAAGCTTCGAATCGCTGGTATTTCATTTCCGAGCGGCAGGACGGAAGCCGGGAACTGGTGTATCTGAGCCCCAATGATCGGCTGCTGGCAGCATTCAAGGGTTATCTCGGCCGGAAGATGGAGTATACGCTGCCGGAGGAACAGGTCCCTTCGGAGGAATAACGGCTGCCGTCAAAGCATAATCTGGAAGCATCAGGGCAGCACCGCACAGGTGCCGCCGATGTTTCCGGAGGCGAAGCGTTTGAAGAAAATGATTCTGACCCTGCTGCTTGCCTGTCTGCTCACCGGCTGTGCCGGTACGGTGCGGGATGGGAAAAGCCAGTTTGCCCTGCTGCGTGCCCGAATGCTGGAGCAGAAAACCTACACATTGAAGGCACGGGTGTGCGCCGACTACGGAGAACGGGTCTATGCCTGGCTGCTGACCTATGCCGGGGATGCGGACAGCGGGATCATTACCGTGTTGGAACCGGCAGAGCTGGAAAATGTTGCGGTTAAGCTGGACGAAACCGGGGTCACGCTGTATTATGACGGTGCGATGTTGGACACCGGCGCAGCGGCAGGACTGAGTCCCATTCAGGCATTTCCCATGCTGATCGAAAGCTGGCTCACCGGCTGTGTCACGGATTGCTGGCAGGAGCGGCGCGGAGAAAGAGAATGCATTGCCGCCCGGATGGATCTGACCGCTGCCGGTCAGGAGGAACTGATCTGGTTTACCACCTGGTTTGATTCGGAAACCGGACAGCCGCTTTACAGTGAGATCGCGGAAAACGGAACCTGCGTGATAACAGCCGATTTTTCGGAATCGGTTTGAGCGCGTATATTTTTCCCTTCACCGTGGAACAATGAAATTGCCGGACATAAGATGGAACGGTAATTGCATTGGCGGAGCGTGAAGAAAATGACAGGAATCGTCAGACGGGGCGATATTTACTACGCAGATCTGAGCCCGGTGGTGGGCAGCGAACAGGGCGGGATGCGTCCCGTACTTATTATTCAGAATGATATCGGAAACCGCTACAGTCCCACGGTGATTGCGGCGGCGATCACTTCCCAGACCGGGAAAGCCAGACTTCCCACCCATATTTCTCTGGGCGGACAAAGCTGCGGACTGACCCGGGATTCGGTGATCCTGCTGGAACAGATCCGTACCATCGACAAGCAGCGCCTGCGGGAACGGATGGGAAAGCTGGATGAGGATATGATGGGCCGGGTGGACAATGCCATTGCCGTCAGCTTCGGACTGGGCAGCGGTATCAGCGGCACCGTTTAGATTGCGAAGGAAAGAGAGACAGCTTATGAAAAAGAAATACCGGATCCTTTTGATTATTCTGCTGGCGGCAGCAATTCTGACCGCAGGCGTATTTGCAGTGGGCGATGCGCTGTCCGTGCCCGGCAGCGAGGAGGATCCGCTGATTACACTGAGTTATCTGAACGAGGTATTTGCGGAGTATGTGACAGAGCTGTTCCGCAAGGATCTGGATTCCCATACGGAAGCGCTGCAGACGGCGCTGGAAGAACGGGTGACGGCACTGGAGGAAAGCAGCAGAGAAGCACGAAATACTGCCGACTGGCAGGAAGTAACCGCAGAAAAAGGCACCGTTCTGACCCTGTCGCTGGGCACTGAGGTGATCCTTCGCAGCGGCAGCGTCAGCGTTCAGAGCGGTACGATTTCGGATACCACGGATGCGCTGGAACAGAAAGCCGGTGCCGAACTGGAAAAAAATCATCTCTGCCTTGCCTCGGCGGAGACGAAACTGAATGCGGCAGAGGCGTCCGCCCTGCTGATACGCGGCGGGCATCAGATCGGATAAAGGAGCGGAGCCGGAACGACCGGCTCCTTTTATTACCTATGGAGATGGAAAATAATGGCTATGAATGCGCGATTCTGGAGGACGGCAGGGAAACGGGACGGCTGACCGTGGAACCATCCGGCGCATACCAGCTTTTTCATGCGTCCTGCCGGAGCGGGAAGCACGGCGTTCTGCGGCTTCTGGCGCGATGCGAAGGGAAGGATATTTCACTGGGCGTTCTGACACCAGGAGACGGGGAATACACGCTGCTGCGGCGTTTTTCACCGGCAGAGCGGCGGAGAATGGGATTGACGCGGGCGGAAAGCTGCCGGATTGCCGGGGAAGAAGCATCTCTGTGGGAGCAGGCAGAGCGAGGCTGGGAGCTGTTTTCCGAGCCGGAGCTGCGGGAGTGCTGCAGAGGGATTGCGGGTTTGAGATGCCGCAGAAACGGAGAAGATACCCTGCTGGCCGTACCGCTCCTGACGCCCTTTCCCTTGATGCCGATCTTCTGTCTGGCGTCTTATCTGGAACTGGACGGCGCACCCTATCTGGTATTCTGCTTCCGGAATGGAGAGCTGACGCTTTGCGAATCGGAAAAAGTTACCGGGATTGAAGCGGCGGAGAACGGTACATAATACTTCCGGTGCCCCAAATGACAAGCAAGGAGTATTCTGTATGGCAAACCTGACAACCAAGGAGCTTTCCGCTCTGGATGACCAGATCCGGCACGAGCAGGTGCTGGTAAAGAAGTATCAGGCGATGGCCTGTCTTTGCACGGACCCTAAGGTTCAGAACGATCTGAACCAAATCGCCGGAAAGCATCAGCAGCACTGCAGCACGCTGATGAACTTTTTGCATTAAGGAGGCCGCCATGACAAATCCCAATCAGTGCAGCAATCTGTATGATGAAAAAGAGATTCTGGGCGACTGCCTTTGCAGCCAGAAGCAGATCACCGCGGCTTACAACACCTATGCGGGCGAGTGCGTGAATCCTCAGCTGCGGAATACGTTTCTGAATATTCTGAACGAGGAACACGGCATTCAGGCGTGTATCTTTTCCGGTTTGAACAGCAAAGGCTGGTATGTACCGGAGCAGGCGGAGCAGCAGAAAATCCAGACCACCTGGAATAAACTGAATCAGGGTTGACGAAATCCCCCTTTGCGGCAGTACGAACCGCAAAGGGGGATTTTCAACTGAGCTCTTTGTATTTCCTTCGCGTGGCCTCACCGCCGCGCAGATGGCGCTCGGCCTTGTTCTGCTCCAGAATCTGCTTTACCTCCCGGTACAGCGGTTCACTGCAGCAGGGGAGACGCTGCGTAATGTCCTTGTGAACGGTACTTTTGCTGATGCCAAATCTGCCTGCCGCCGCCCGAACCGTGGACCGATTTTCCACAATGTACTCCGCCAGCAGTACGGCTCGTTCCTCGATTGTCGGAATCATATCATCACTCCAAACCGCAGCATCCTGTCTGCTTACCAGAGCATATGATGCGGGGAGCGGGAATATGACCACACGAAAACCCGGCCTGCGGCTGTGTGCCGCGGCCGGGTCGTGAGCGTTATTTCACCAGTGTATACGCCAGAAACAGCAAGACAGAAACCAGCAGCCAGCAGCCGCCTGCAACCAGATAGGGGCGGGGAGAACCGTTTTTCAGCTCCCGACGCTGCCGATATTCCTGAAAGGACTCTTTGTAGTCGCCAAAGGCCTTCCATTTCAGGCTCAGCAGCGTTTTCGTGCTGAAACCCAGTCCGTCCAGAACGCCGCCGGAGTATGTCCACACCAGACCGCCGCTTCCCAGCAGCAGCAGCGCGGCAACGAAACAGCCGTCACATAGATGCCGCAGGGCATCGGCTGCAGAAGGAGAGGAAAACAGACCCTGCGTGACGGAAACCACCGCAGCGATGACAAATCCGGTTCCCAGCAGAATATACAGCTTCTTCGGATTCTTCATGGATCCTGTGACACACGTTTCCGGTACTTTTCCAGTTCTGCGTCATCACAGAGGACAAAATGCCCCGGATAGACCTCACGGAAGCTGGGCTGAGAGCTGCGGTAGTCATGATCGGCCACCGGGTTGTATACGATGCGCTTCCGATTCCGCTCATAGTTTGGGTCAGGCTGGGGAATTGCAGAGAGAAGACTTCGGGTATAGGGATGGAGCGGATATTTGAACAGTTCATCGGAGGTTGCCAGTTCCACCATTTTGCCATAGTACATCACGCCGATGCGGTCGGAGAAGTATTTGACCACGCTCAGGTCATGGGCGATGAACAGAATGGTGATGCCGCGTTCATGGCAGAGATCGTTCAGCAGATTAATGATTTGTGCCCGAATGGATACGTCCAGTGCGGAGATGGGCTCATCGGCAATGATCAGGCTGGGTTCCATGATCAGACTGCGGGCAACGCCGATACGCTGCCGCTGGCCGCCGGAAAACTCGTGGGGGTAACGGGAAGCGTGCTCTCGCACCAGACCAACGGTTTCCAGCATTTCGAAAACTTTTCGGTCAATGTATTCCTTGTCCTTGACACCCTTGATCTCCAGACCCTCCGCAATAATATCACGAACCGTCATGCGCGGATCCAGAGACGCAATGGGATCCTGAAAGATCATCTGGATCTGGGTGATCAGCTTCTTATCCGTGTGCTTGTGGTCATAACGGGCGGAACGAATCTGCTCCTTGTTATCGGCAATCAGCTTGTCCAGTTCGGCGATACGGGCACTGTCGGAGCAGGACTTCTTTTCCTTTTTTGCCGCTTCGATGGCGTCCTTGTAGGATTGGATACCGGCACAGATCCGCTGTCCCTGAAAGTAAACGCTGCCGGAGGTGATGTCGTAAAGCTTGATGATACTGCGCCCGGTGGTGGTCTTTCCACAGCCGGATTCACCAACCAGACCGAAGACCTCGCCTTTTTTGATATCAAAGCTGACATGATCTACGGCCTTGTTCACTGTGTTGTGGTCCAGCTTGAAATACTGGCAGAGGTTGTCTACCCGGAGCAGGACTTCTTGATTCTCAGGCATTCTGATTACCTCCGTTCCTGCCCATGCGGGCAATGCGTTCTTTTACGATATCCGGCATATCCACCTTCGGCGCATCCGGATGAAGCAGCCATGTGGCAGCGTAATGGGTGTCGCTGATTTGGAACATGGGCGGCTGCTGCTCAAAATCCAGCTCCAGCGCATATTTGTTGCGAGCCGCAAACGCATCTCCCACGGGCGGGTAGATCATATTGGGCGGGGTACCTGGAATGGCTTCCAGCTTATCCTTGCTGTCCAGATCGGGGATGGAGGCCAGCAGTGCCCATGTATAGGGATGGGCAGGGTGATAGAAAACATCCTCGCTGGTGCCGTATTCCACGATCTTTCCGGCATACATGACCGCGATCCGGTCTGCCATATTCGCTACAACACCCAGATCATGGGTGATGAAGATGACGGACAGGTTCCGCTGCTTTTTCAGATTGTTGATCAGCTCCAGAATCTGTGCCTGAATGGTCACATCCAAGGCAGTGGTAGGCTCGTCGCAGATCAGAATATCCGGATCGGCAGTGAGGGAGATGGCAATTACGATACGCTGCCGCATACCGCCGGAAAATTCAAAGGGGTACTGACGGTAGCGCTTTCTGGCTTCGGAGATACCAACCTGCTCCATGATTCGGATGGCGGTGTCCTTGGCCATGCTGTGGGTGATCCTGTGATACTCACCGACGGCGGTTTCCTGCAGCCAGCTGAGGAATTGCTCCGTGCGCTGCACATCATCCACGGTTTTCAGCATTTCGATGCGCTGCAGGAACTGCTGATTCATGTTTTCCATGATTCGGACGATATTCGCCTGTGCCAGCTCCAAATCGACCAGAGAAAGCGGAACCACCTTCCACTCGGGAGCCTTTCCACGGGCGGAAAGCCGCTCAAACCGGGCGGTCTGGCGCTGGAAGCGTTTCGTTTCGGCTTCGTTCTTCTGAATGCCGCGGTAATAGATATCCATGGCGCTTTCCAGACTGACGCGGAAGGTATAGGCAAGACTGGTCTTGACGTATTCCAGCGGGTCGATGGCGGATTCTACAGCCTTGCTCAGATTTCCGCCGAGACGCCGTGCTTCCGATTCAGCGGGCAGGGCCTGCTTCCATGTATCTGCTTCCTTGCTCAGCAGCGCCATGGCGCTGCCCATTGCCTTTACGGAACGGTCGGCGGAATAACGCAGCGCGGCAGTAACGGCGCTGCGGAACTCCTGCATGAAGGAACCGGAAGCAGAAGGAGCGGTTTTCGCGTTCAGTTCGCGGATGCTTTCGCTGGCGGGGGTCTGCTTCTCCAGTACACACCAGCAGCCCAGTGCAAAGAAATCAGGTTTGGGCTGATCCAGCGCCTCCTGCAAGGTCGCTTTCAAATCCGCAGCGGCTTTTTTCAGGGCAGCCATATCTTTTTTGCGTGCTGCCGAGACCAGTTCACCGGTGAGAGACTTCAGCGCGGCGCTGTCCCGCACGACAAAGCGGTCAGCACTGGCATCAGCATAGGTTTTCAGCTCGTGACTGTCCTTGAGCGGATCGGTAAGCGCTTCCTTTTCGATGGCAAGCAGCATATCATCCGCTGCTTTTGCGGCGGCAACGGCATTTGCGTGGGCCTGATCGTAAGGCGTTTCATATTTGACCTGTGTGCGGATGATGGAACGGTAGGTGCTGAAAAGGTCGGCTCCGGATTGATAGCCTGCGCCGTTCATGGCGTCATTCAGATCCTTCATGGCCTGATTCAGTTTTCGGCGGCTTTCCCGGCAGTTGGCCTTGTTTTTCAGCAGCATGGCTTCCGTGAGCTGCTTGCCTACGCGCATAATGGGGTTCAGGCTGCTGAGCGGGTCCTGAAATACCATGGCGATCTTGTCGCCCCGGATGCGGTGGAAGTCCTCCTCTGTGATTTTCAGAAGATCCTTTCCGTCATACAGGATCTCGCCGCCCTCAATGATCGTGTTCGCGGCGGAGATGCCCAGAATCGTTTTGCTGGTTGCGGATTTGCCGGAACCGGATTCACCAACGATTGCCAGCGTTTCACCTTTGTAAAGATCAAAGGAGATGTCCCGGACAGCCTGCAGCTTTCCATTGACGGTGCGGAAGGAAATGGTCAGATCCTTGACCTGCAGCTTCTTTTCTTTTTCAATGCTCATTCGTCGGCCCCCCTCAATGCAGGATTGAATGCGTCACGAAGACCGTTGCCAAACAGGTTGAAGGAGATTTCCAGCAGGGAGATGAACAGGGCAGGGAAGAAGATGATGTGCGGGAAGGTATTCAGATAGGCTTTGCCGTTTGCCAGCATGGTGCCGACAGAAGTCATGGTGGAGCTGTCCAGATTGATGATGCCCAGATAGGTCAGGCTGGATTCGGAGAAGATAACGCCGGGAATCACCAGAATGGAGCCGGTGATAATGGTGCCCAGAGAGTTGGGGAAGATGTGCCGGAACATCAGACGCAGGTCGCTGGCACCCAGCGTGCGGGCGGCCAGAACATACTCCTGACCCTTGAAACGGTAGAACTGCATACGGACACGGGAGGCCATGCCGATCCAGCCGGTGAGTACGAAGGCAAACAGCAGCGCTGTAACAACGCCCACCTTCTTGGCCAGATGAAGCTGGAACAGCGTGGTGACGACCATGAAAGGCACCTGCGACAGAATGTCGGAGAAACGCTCCATGATCAGATCCGCAACGCCGCCGTAATAGCCTTCGATGGAACCGTAGATGGCGCCGATCAACAGGTTGACGACGGACACACAGATTGCCAGCAGAAAGCTGAAGCGTGCGCCTGCAGCCAGACGGGTCAGAATATCCTGCCCCTTATCATTGGTGCCGAACAGGAAGGAAGGTTCAAAGCCGTAGCGATACAGAAAATAGGTGTACTTGCAGATACGTACCTTGTAGCTCATGGAAGCGGCGTCACCGGTAATGGTGGCATAACGATACCGGTCAGGATTTTCAGGATCCTCGATGCCCGGATCGCCTTCCACGCGCAGAGAAGCATAGTCGCCGTCACGACCACTGGTCTTGTAGGCGCTGATATAGTCACCCTGCTTTGTGAGCTTGGGCACTCCCTTCTGATTGGCTTCAAACCACAGATTTGCATCGGTAGTTTCCTTAATAGTGACAGCTGGATAGATCACCTGCACGCCGGTTTCGTTCTGCCAGTTCTGGATGTCCTGATACTGGCTTTCGGTCAGCGTCATATACAGCATACCGTTCAGCGTATAACTGTCCAGCCGGACGGTATAAGTGACCTTCTTTTTGGCGTCAACATGGGTTTCCAGTTCTTTTGTGATAACCGGCATTCCGGTTTCCAGACCCATGGCCTTATAGTACAGGTAGTCGGCTTCGCTGATGGTCTTTTTCGAGGTGCCGTCCCAGAATCCGAGACCGCTGAACAGCTTGCTGCGGGGCAGCAGCTTGGTATAAGTCAGGTATGTGGTATCGGTCAGACTTTTGGAATAGGGAGTTTCACAGAAAACGGGAACAAAAACAGCATATAGCAGCAGACAGAGAATGATGATTGCCGCAACGACGCTGCTCTTGTTTTTGCAGAAGCGACGGAAGGCGTCACGAAAATAGCCGACCTGTTTGGTTTCAAATTTTTCATCGTGAATCCGTCTGTCCTGACTGGCGAAGCGGAGCTTTTCCACCGGGACATTCGGAATCTGTTTATTATTCATCATTTCTTGCTCCCCATTCTGATCCGAGGATCGATAAATCCATAGCTGATATCAACAAAAATACCGGACACCAGACCCACCAGCGTATAGAAGCCGGAGAGCAGCAGGAAGAAGTTGTAGTCCAGTGCGGTGATGGAGTTGACATACAGCGGGCCTACTCCGGGAACCACGAAAATGCTCTCAATGATCAAAGAGCCGCCGAGGATGCCGACAAATTCGCCGATAATCATCGGGAAAATGGGTACCATCGCGTTTCGCAGCGCATGACGCACGGTGGTCTGAGCACGGGTCAGTCCCTTGGTACGGGCCAGCAGCAGATAATCGCTGGTCAGCACCTCTGTCAGCTCGGCACGGGTGTACCGGGCGAAGCCGGCAATGGAACTAAGGGCCAGAGAAATGACGCAGGGCAGCATACTCTTGAACATGGACCATGTGAAGAAATCCGTACCGGATTCCATGACCAGAGGGAACCATTTCAGCTTGAAGCAGAGGAAATACTGCACCAGAAACGCATATACATAGCTGGGGACGGAAACAAAGATCATAACGCCGGTGGAAATCACATGATCCTGCCATTTGTTCTTTTTCAAAGCGGCATAGATGCCAAAGGCCATGCCCAGCGGCACGGAAAGCACCATGGAGTACACATTCACCAGTACGGTGTTGGGCAGCTTACTGAGGAAAATCTGGAAGCAGTCCTGCCCGATGTATAGAGACTCGGAAACACCCCAGTCGCCGCCGACCAGAGTACGGACGATGAAATGCCAGTATTGCTGCATGAGCGGGATCGGGTTTCCGTTTTTATCCACAAGACCCTGCCGGACGCGGCGCTGCAGCACCAGACTCATATCCTTGCCGAACTGTTGCGCCGGGACATTGGGCAGCAGACGGATCAGAATAAAGCACATGGATATGATGATAAAGAAGGTTATGAGCATGAGAACTACACGCTTCAGGACGTATTTTCCCATTGAGTCGTTCCTCCCTGTTTTTCTTTCGGGGTTTGGAATAATATGATAAGCGGCTTGACCGCATTTTATTCAAAATTATATAGGATACGATAAACCGGTAAAGTACCTGTCAATACCACAGCGCCCGGGGCGGACGCACTTTCGTGTGTCCGTCCCGGACGATGGCATTGGAGCAGGATTTATCAGGTGTAATCCAGTTCGCTGTTGTTTTCGGCCACGAAGGCGTCCCACTCAGCGTCGGTGTAGTTGTAGGTGTAGTACTTGATGCCGCCGCGGCCCATACCAAAGATATAGTCCTCGGTGAAGTACTGGATCTGCATACCCTTCATACCGGCGGTGGAAGCATCCATCAGCGGGATCTCGTCGTAGTTCATCAGAACGGCGTTTTCCAGAGCAGCCAGAATGTCCAGACGGGTTTCGGGGTCATTGTCAGCGCCGCCGCAGGAGTATTCGATGGTGGAACCATCAGCAGCGGTGATGGTGCGGACTTCACCGCACATGATGGAGTTCCAATCCAGAACGGAGGTGGTGTAGTCGGTGCCGTTGATATTGATGGTCAGCGGGGAAGTGGAAGTATCCCATGCGGGGTCATACTGATAGTTGGAGGTGACGTAGGCTTCCATCAGACCGTAAGGATCCAGAGTGGAACCGGTCCAGCCCACGCCGAACAGCATATCGACCTGATTGTTCTTGATCGCGGAGGAGAAGCCGTTGCCCAGCGTATCATCGCGGGAGAAGACCAGCTTGCCTTCCAGCTTGGTGCCCTTCACGGCTTCGGTGTAGTTGTTTACGATGTACTCATAGCCGTTGTTGTAGAAGGTGGAGGTGTTGTTGGGGGTTCCGATCTTGATTTCAATCACATCGTTTTCGTTCATGTAGCCCATTTCAATGGCCATGTCGTAAGCGGTGTTGAACAGCTCCTGAGCCTTGGTCAGGTTGTAGCCGGTGATGGAATCGATGGCTTCGTCAATGTCCTCGTACAGCTTGCCCTCGCCGAACTCATCGGCAACGCCCCAGAAGTTTGCCAGAACCTGCTTGGCCTGAGCAGTGGTACGATAAGCGGTACCGGCTTCGGGGTCAGAGATAATCAGGGTGGAATACAGAGCGTAAGCAGTGTTGTTGACGGGAGAAGTGGCCAGGCAGAAGTCCGCGCGATTCATGGCGAAGCTCATGGCCATGCGGAATTCCTTGATGCAGAGGATGGTCTTGTTGATGTTTTCACCGGCAGCTTCCTGCATGGTGACAAGTGCATCATAATTGGGGTTAAAGACCATGAAGTAGGTGGAGTCGCCGGGGGTGTAGTAGCAGTAGTCGCTGCGGCTGTAGGTGGCCATGTCGTCCTTGGTCAGACCGTAGGAGTCCAGCTTGCCCTGCAGGAACAGCTCAAGGCGGGTAGTGGCTTCAGGGACATAATCCACGACCATGCTGGTGGTCTGATAGGTCACATCACTGAACTCGCTCTTGTCGTTCAGGCCGAAGAAGTTGGGGTTCAGGGTCAGGGTGTACTGCTTATCAGCCTGGAAATCGGTGAGCATATAGGGACCGTAGCTCCAGGTGTTCTCGGCAGCGGTGCCGTAGGTGTTGGTGTAAACGCCGTCCACGTATTCGACGCAGGCATCGTAAGCATCGGTCTTGACCAGCCAGCTGTCGGTCAGGGAGTACAGCAGATAGAAGCCGTCCAGAGGCTTGTCCAGAACCAGAACCAGTTCGTAATCACCGGTGCTGAACATACCGACTTCGTCCCAGCTCATCTCATCATAAGTGGAGGAATACACGAAGTAAGCGGGCAGGTCATCCTCGGTCTCGCCCCAGGCGGGGTTGCCGGTGGTGACGGGAGCATACAGAGCATAGGTGTCGTCGTTCAGAACCACCAGACCGTTTTCATCGGCCATGGCATACAGCTCTTCCCACGTGGTGGTGTCGAAGTAATCTTCACCGTAGGCGTCCACGTAGTCAGCCAGCGTGTTGCCGCTGAGCCACTCGTTCAGAACAAAGTTGACAGCCAGATACACAGGTTCGCCGTTGGGGGTGTAGTAGTTGCCGTCTTCACCCTTGGTCAGGTCAGCCATGGTGTAGTAGGCATTGGCAGCGTTCTCCAGATTGATGGTCTTGCCCTGATACAGGTAGTTCTGGGCATTGTGGATGACCATATTGCCGCTGTACAGGTTGTCGGCACGATAGTTCTGGGCTTCGGGGTTCTCCAGACGCTTGGCGGACTCAATGTAGTCATTGGCGGTAATGGGAGTGCCATCCTGCCACTTCAGGTCCTGACGCAGCTTCAGCAGGTAAGCCTGATGTTCAGCGCCTTCTTCCAGACCATACTGGCCGATGTAATCGGCGGTCACATCAATAGGCTCTTCGGCAGCGGCGTAGGGAACCAGCTTGTAGCCGTCAACGGTTTCGTTATAATCAAAGGTATAGAAACCGGCGGTGATGTAGTCGGCGATATCCGCATCGGTAGAGGTCTCATAGGTGTGGATGTTCCAGTTGGTGGGGAAAGTGGAAGCAGCAGTGTTGTAGGTGTAGGTAGCGGGTTCGGCTACGACATCAGGCTCATCGGAGCCGGTATCACTGCCGGTGTCGGAGCCGGTTTCGGTTTTGCCGGTATCAGTGTTTCCTGCGTTGGTGTTGCCTGTGTTGGTGTTGCCTTCGACATTGGTATTGCCGCCGTTCTTGCTGCAGCCGGCGAACAGGCCGACTACCATCAGAAGAGCCAGAACCAAAGCCAGAAGCTTGCTTGCTTTCTTCATGTCAGATTTCCTTCCTTTTCATTGATGATACCCCCCGCAGATCACATCCAATACCGAATGACCCGCCGACTGGCCTGCTGTCGGCCGGAACGCTTCCGTGAAGATGTTCGAATCCGCAGAAGGTTATCTTACCGCGCTGCGGTTATTTGACTGTGTGCTGTTGGTATGGCATTCCAGTTAAGCACATAATCCAATTAAGTATAACAGAGTATTCGATAATTAGCAAGAGCAATCAGAAAGTATGCTATACAATAGCGGAATACATTATGGTTTCTGAACAGCATCCCATTCTGCATCATCGCAGGTTAAACGCACCTGCTCTGCATCGTATCGGCTCCATAGCGTGCTGCCGCAGAGGTCGGAAACATCAGCCTTCCCGGAGAGTACAACGGCCTGTCCCAGACTGAACAGCGGGATGCAGCAGCGCCGTTGAAGCAGTGCCGCCTCCAACTCCGAGAGAATATGGAGACGCTGATCCGGGTCCGTTGAAAACTCACCGCCGTCTGCGATGCTCTGACTCCAGTGCTGATAGGTTCGGGTCATCATGGTATCGTTCAGCGTGATGCAAAGTGTTTCCGCAGCCGGATCAAATCCGCAGCGTTCCTGTATGGTGTTGATAGAGGGATCACACCAGCACTGCATCATGTTCCAAGTGCCGAAGGCCGCTCCGCCCCATGCGCCCATCGCCATTTCAATCTTCCCCTCCGACACAGCGGCACAGGGGTCATCCATACAACAGAATTGCAGCGTCAGCTTGCCTTCAAATCCGGTACCGGCAACTGCCTCATCCAGATATGCCTGCATCATGGCATTCTGCTGCGCCTGCAGCGGGGAGAGCGTATTGCCGGATACGGCACACCGCAGCTCGATTCTGGTGTAATCGCCCCAGACCCCATCGGAAACCAGCTTGTCAAACGCTTCCGAGAAACAGGCTTTTGCGCGCTCCGGGTCATATCCGATGTTGACGCTCCGCACATCGTCCAGCGTTGTGTAGACCTGACCTTCGCCCCATGAAACACCATAACCACGGCAGAGCGCAGCTATGCCCGCATCGGTGTCCCGGTATACGGAACTGTCATCGG
Organism: Clostridiales bacterium UBA1774; assembly: GCA_002314635.1. Taxonomy (GTDB): domain Bacteria; phylum Bacillota; class Clostridia; order Oscillospirales; family Oscillospiraceae; genus UBA1774. The sequence goes on along the minus strand of DCGQ01000025.1, from coordinate 25,287 downwards.
AATCCTCGGTCAGGTAATACTGCCGGTTCAGAAGACCCGGTGCGGCACTGCCGCCGGGGACGGTTGCTTTTGCCAGCGCATTCCGGTCAAAGGCCAGTGAAAGCCCCTCCCGGAAGGAGTCCAGCGCAAGGCAGACCTTGACCTGATATTCGCCGGCCTCATTCTGAAGCTGCTGCAGGGTGGTTCGATCAGTGACCAGAATCAGCCGGGAAACATAGGTGCTTTCCAAGGAAATCAGATTGTCCGCGTCACGATAATTGGGAAAATCCTCCTCCGTCAGGTGCAGAAGATCCAGTTCACCGCTGGCAAACAGCTCCTGTTCCTCGCCGTTCTGTACGGGGATGGCCAGAATGCGGTCTGCACAGTACGCATCCTTGTGCATACCATCCCGATACCCGTACCAGCTTTCGTTCCGTTCCAGTGTTACGCCGTCTTCTGTACAGGAAACAAGTCGGTAGGGACCGCAGCTGACGGTTGTTTCCGGACTGGAGGCATAGTACGGGTCGGAACTGAACGGGGAATAGACGAGCCAAGGGGTAGTCAGTCCCAGCAGAAATGCGTATTCGCTCACGCTGTTTTCACAGATGTAAATAAGTGTATGGTCATCTTCCACCAGAAGTCCCACGCCGTTCCAGTCCGTTGCCGGAAAGACGGTGGGATAAAACACGTATCCGGCCAGATCGGACAGCTTTTCTTCTCCCCAGCTTTCACTGCCGGTGAAAGAGAGTAGCAGGGATATGCTGCTTTCCGTGACCGGGATAAATCCGTCCTCACCGGCCATATCTGCCAGACCCGTATATACCTCCTCCGGCAGATAACCGGCACGGTAATAATCACCCAGACTGTTGCCGCTCAGACTGACCTGCAGCGGCGTTTCCAGAGAAAACCAGAGTCCCAAACCGTCCTCAGTGGTATACTGACCGGTGCGTCCCGAAACCCAACTGTCGTAGGGATACAGAACGCAGCCGTTTCCGTCAACATTCTCATGCCAGACGTGATTCCCGGCATAATGGTATGCTGCCGCTCCCAGAATGGCGCATTCGCCGGAGGTCCAGATATTCGCCCGCAGACTCTGCACTTGGGGATCCAGACATTGATGCATGGATTCCACAAAATCGGCGGCAGTGATGGGCGTGTGGTTTTCATCATCCCAACAGGCATCAGGATTCAGACGGATTCGCCAGACGCGGCCGGTTTCCGAAGCATCAATGCCCCATGCTTCCCGGTCTGTCCAGCTGCCGGTAATATCCTCAACAGACTGTGCCATTTCCCATTCCCAGTACCATGTGGGAAGCTCACTGCTTCTTGTTCCGTATTGGATGCGGAGCATCGGGGAGATGGTATAGTCCAGAAGATACCGGTCTCCGTCAGTGCGCCAGTTCAGCGCACTCCAGCAGGTGGGAAGCGAGGAAAGGGATTCCCGAAGGGTATACCGACCGATAGCGGGGTCCTGGGTCGGTTCCGGTGATGCGGTGACTGCAGGCGTGGGTTCCGGAGTGACATCCGGTATTGTTCCGCATCCGCTCAGCATCAGAAGGGAAGCTGCCAGAATCACGGCAGCCTGTCTTTTCAGATTCATGTGCACCTCCACTTCATATGGTTCAATCCGCTGCGGCATCCCGGCAGAAGCGGATTCAGAATTGACACAAAAAAACCGCAGGGCCGAAGCCCTGCGGCTGTGTGACATTTCTCAGCCCATCGTGGGGAGGTAGTAGTCAGCGGGACGAGACTTGATCTCCTGCATGCAGAAGATGATGTTTGCAATGACAGCAACCAGCATCAGAATCGCCAGAACTGCACCGGAAATCTTGCTGAAAGGCACATTGCAGAAACGGGGAATCAGATTACCGAACAGCCAACCCTTGATTCCGCAGATAGAGAAGACCAGCGGAAACACATTGCTGGCGATACCCTTCTTGCCCATGGTGCAAAGAATGATGATACCGCAAACCATCATCAGAACGGGGGCGCCCAGATACTTCAGGTTGATGTACTTGAAAACCTTCTCGTTGGTGTTCAGCGCATCGGCCATCACATCTTCAAGCTGCATGAAGTTGTAGTTGAAGAAAATCTCGCCCCACATGCTGTTCTGAGACTTCGTCTGCTTGTCCTTGGTGGGCTCATACTTGAAGTAAGGCATGAACCACTGCAGGAACATCAAAACGACGATGACAACGATGGCATAATGGGTGATATTGACTTTCTTGAGAATACCGAGTCTCTTGGCATCCATTTCCATTTGAGTGACCTCCAAATTCGCAAAATCAAGAATTGCTTAACTTATGAATGCAGTTTAGCACAATACCGGGCAAATTACAAGAGCGGATTTCGATATTTTGCATAAAAAAAGAGGAAGCTGTTTTCGTTATTTGACGAAATAGGATCAGTCAGTACCCAGAACCTTCAGCGGATCAACCGCAGTACCCTCAAAATACACCCGAAAATCCAGATGCGTGCCGGTGGATTTTCCGGTATTGCCCATAGTGGCGATGATCTGTCCCTGCTCAACGGTATCTCCCAGTTCAGCGAGTATGGAAGCGCAGTGAGAATAGCGGGTGGTATATCCGTTGCCGTGGTCGATCACCATGGTCAGACCGTAGCTGGGGCTGTCGCGCAGTTCCACGACGGTGCCGGATGCAGCAGCGTAGATCTTGCTGTTGTCTCTGTCGGCAAGATCAATGCCCTGATGGAATTCCGTTCCCTCGCCCGAAACCGGATCAACCCGGTAGCCGAAATACGAGGATATGTAACCTGCATCCGTGAAACGCACCGGCCATACACAGGGGAACGCGCGGGTATCCTCCTCCTGCTCCTTCATAACTGAAAAATCCGGAGCATAGGCTTCGTACTCCACGGTAACGGAGGTGAGATCCATATAATCAATATCCTGCGCGGCGATCTGATAACTGCCGTGCATTAACCCTGCGGCACTGACGGTCCCCGATGCCAGAAAAAGGCCGGTACAGAGCAGTGAGGCGGCGAAACGCAGCATTGGTTTTCTGAGAGGTGCGTGTTTCATCATACATTCCTGCCTTTGCTGTGTGATAACAGTAACAGGATATTACAAACAGTGACGAAAATCAAGGGGCGCATAACAGAATTTATGGAAAATTCACGAAAATAATTCGACTGATTACAAAAAAACCGGACGGTATTTCAACCGTCCGGTTACAAAAACGCATTATTCTTCAAAAAACTTCCGATGAACGGCACGCATGGCCACATCGGCCTGTTCTGCATCAATCAGAACGGAGATTTTGATCTCGCTGGTGGAGATCATATGAATGTTGACCTGTGCGGAGGCAAGTGCCTCAAAAAGCCTAACCGCAATGCCAGGACGGTTGATCATACCTGCACCGACAACGCTGAGCTTGCAGATGTGATCGTCCACATTCAGATGATCGTACCCGATGGAATCCCGGTCTGCCTCCAATGCGCTGCAGGCACGATTCAGATCGGCTTTATCCAGCGTGAAACTGATATCCTTGGTGCCTTCCCGACCAATGGACTGCAGGATCAGATCCACATTGATCTTTTCATGCTCCAGAATCCGAAATACTTTATATGCAATGCCGGGCTCATCCCTCAGACCCACCAACGCCATACGGGCAATGTGGGTATCCCGGGCGATGCCGCTGATTTTGGTTTCCTCCATTACTTTTGTGACCTCCTTCACGATGGTGCCGGGCTTGCGGACAAAGCTACTCAACACCTCCAACTGGATTCCGTAACGCTTGGCCATCTCCACACTGCGGTTGTGCAGTACCTGTGCACCCATGGAAGCCAGCTCCAGCATTTCATCATAGGTGATCTCGTCCAGCTTTTTTGCTTCCGGAATCAGCCGGGGATCGGCGGTGTATACACCTTCCACATCGGTGTAGATCTGGCAAAGATCCGCATGAAGCTTAGCGGCAATGGCCACTGCGGTGGTATCGCTGCCGCCGCGGCCCAGCGTGGTCATATCGTCCAGACGGTTGATACCCTGAAAACCCGCAACCAGCACCACACGACCCTGCTCCAGTTCCCGGTTGATCCGCTCCGGATCCAGCGTTTTGATGCGTGCATTTCCGTAATCGGAGGTGGTTCGCATACCGATTTGCCAGCCCAGCAGGGAAATGGCGGGTATTCCCATCTCCTCCAGTGCCATGGCACAGAGGGAGACGGAAATCTGTTCGCCGGTGGACATCAGCATGTCCAGCTCCCGGCGGGAGGGATTCTTTGTCAGTTCGTAAGCTTTGGCAATCAGGTCGTCCGTGGTGTCTCCCTGTGCGGAAAGCACGACCACCACGTCGTTGCCTGCTTTCCGTGTATCCGCAATAATACCGGCAACACGCTGCAGCCGCTGGGTATCGGCTACGGAGGAGCCGCCGAATTTTTGTACGATCAGCATATTTGTCCTCCAGATACCCTCCGATGATCGGAGGGAACGGGTATTGATTCAGTCCAGCACGCGATAGCGTACTTCGGCAGGGGGAAGCTGGGATGCGCTGCAAGGCTCCGTAACGGTGTATTCAGAACCGCTGCGCAGATACCAGCGGGAAACCAGCGTATCCGGATCACCGAGAAGCACCGGCTCCTCAGTCCAGCCTATGCCGCGAGGGGCGGAAAGGTGCCGGACTGCATCCACCACATCGCCGACTACGGCACTGGCCGTGGGAATGCTGCCCGCACCGGTGCCGAAGAACAGCGCATCACCCACTGCATTGCCGGTGATGATGACGGCATTATAGGCTTCATCCACATGGCAGAGCATACTGCTGCCCATAACCACGTGGGGCTCCACAAAGGCATAAATCTGCCCGTCGTCCGCCTTGCTCAGCCAGGCCAGCAGTTTCAGAGCACCGCCGGCGGCCTGCGCGTTGCGGACATCCTGCAGCTGTACATTCTGAATGCCGATCACGGAGACCTGCTCCGGCTTCAGCTCGCGACCCCAGCTCAGGTTGGCAAGGATACAGGCCTTGCGGACCGCGTCCATGCCGTTCATATCGCTTTCCGGGTTGGCTTCCGCATATCCCAGTGCCTGCGCTTCCTTCAATGCCGCATCCAGCTCCAGCTCCCGGTTCTGCATGGCAGTGAGGATATAGTTGGTGGTTCCGTTTACGATGCCCTTTATGGCAAGAATCTTGTTGCCGCTCAGGTCGTTGAACAAAGGACGCAGCAGGGGAATGCCGCCGCCCACGCTGGCTTCAAAGAAATAGTTTACGCCCTTCTCCTTTGCCAACGCCAGCAGCTCCCGGCCGTGTTCTGCGACCAGCTGCTTATTGGAGGTAACAACATGCTTGCCCGCTTCCAGTGCGCGGCGGGTGAAAGCCAGCGCAACGCCGCAGCCGCCGATCGTCTCCACGACAACCTGCACCTCCGGATCCTGTTCCACCACAGCAAAGTCGTGGGTGACCAGCTTGCCAAACGGGCTGTCGGGGAAATCCCGCACATCCACGATATATTTCATCTGTACCGCTTCGCCTGCTCCGGCAGCAATCTCTGCACTGTTTTCGGCCAAAACCTGAGCAACACCGGAACCTACCGTACCGAAGCCCAGAATCGCAACGTTCACCATAACTGTAACCTCCGCAGAAAATGTAGATTATTGCGGTATCTTAGCATAGATTTACCGGAGTTGCAATAATAAATTCAACGCAAAGACGATTCAGCGTATTATTTAAAAAACCTGGACTTTGCAGCCTGAACTTCATTGCAGAATGCCAGTACATCCGCTTCCACGGTATCGTAGCCGAAGGACACGCGAAGCGCACCGTCAATCACGCCGGCAGGCAGCGCCATGGCTTCCAGAACATGACTGCGGCGGCCCTTTGCACAGGCGGAGCCGCGGGAAACGCAGATGCCCCGGCTGTCCAGCCAGTTCTGCAGTACCTCCGCTCTGGCTCCCGGATAGGAGAGACAGCAGATGTGCCCGGCACATCCGGCACCATCCCGACCGATGAGGACCGCCTCCGGCAGATTTTCCGCCAGCAGCGCCCGAAGCGCACGGTAATGCGGTTCCGGATCACCTTCGGCATGGCGCGCAGCGGCTGCGGCGGCAAAGCCTGCAATGGCGGGCATGGCCTCCGTGCCGGAACGGATATTCTGTTCCTGACCGCCGCCGTGGAGAATGGCAGGCAGACGAAGCCCGTCCCGCATCCACAGCGCACCGACACCCTTCGGACCGCCGATTTTGTGAGAGCTGAGAGAAATCAGATCCGCACCCAGACTCTTGGGAGATACAGACAGCTTGCAGAAGCCCTGAACCAGATCGGTGTGCAGCAGGGCGGCGCTTTTCCGCTGGTGCAGCAGATTCTTTACTGCGGCAATGTCATTGATGCCGCCGGTTTCGTTGTTGACCAGCATCAGACTGACCAGAACCGTATCCTCCCGAAGGGCCTCTGCAACAGATTCCGGGGCAATCCGACCCAGACTGTCTGGTTTCAGAAGGGTGATTTCCCACCCGGCAGCTTTCAGCGCTTTCAGACTGTTCAGGATGGCTTCATGCTCGGCCATGGAACTGATGATATGCCTGCCCTGATGCTTCATCAGTTCGGCAGTCCCTTTCAGAGCCAGATTATCCGCTTCGGTGCCGCCGGAGGTAAAGACCAGCGTACCGCTTTTCGTTCCCAGTGCGGAGAGAACGGCAGTACGGCTGTTCTCCAGAAGCGTCTTTGCGGAACGGCCGATGCCGTGGGTGGCAGATGGATTGCCCCAGTTCTCGGTCAGCGCGTTTGTCATAGCCGCTACCGCCTCCGGACAGGGACGGGTAGTGGCAGCGTTATCCAGATAAATCAATGTATATGGTTCCTCCGTTGGAATTGACTTCATGTTGCAGATAGCAGTATAATCAAAACGCTTTCCCAATGCAAGGGCGGTTTTCAAAGGGAACCGTGAAAACCCAAAACTGAAGTGGATAAGGAAAATAAGATGAGAGTCCTATTTACGACACTTGGCTGCCGCTGCAACCAATTTGAAACGGCGGCAATGGAACAGGAACTGAAACGGCGCGGTCATCAGATCGTGACGGAAAATCCGGACGTGGTAGTTGTAAACGGCTGTGCCGTGACAGCAGAAAGCGCCAGAAAATCCCGGCAGACCGCCCGGCGGCTGAAAAAGGACTGGCCTGCTGCCAGACTGGCTGTCTGCGGTTGCTGGCCGCAGGCGGAGCCGGACGAAGCAAGAGCCTGCGGTGCGGAACTGATCGGCGGCAGCGGACCGCGGCTGCCGTTTCTGGATGCAATGGAATCCCTTTCTGCTTCCGCTCCTGTGGAAACACTGGATGTGCCGCTGCATCGGCGCAGCTTTGAGCCGCTGCCTCCCGCGAAGCTGGAGGGACGGACCCGGGCATATATGAAGGTAGAGGATGGCTGTGTCAATTTCTGCGCTTACTGTATCATTCCATATCTGAGAGGGCCGATCCGCAGCCTTCCTCTGGAGGAAGCGGCAAGGCAGGCGGCGCAGCTAAGCCATACGCAGGTTCGGGAACTGACGCTGACCGGGATTGAACTGGCTTCCTACCAATACGGACTGGCGGAGCTGATCGAGACCGTGACAAAAGCAGCACCGGAGCTGCGGATCCGGCTGGGCTCTCTGGAACCGAGGGTCATTGATACGGAGTTTTGCGAAAGACTCAGCGGACTGGAACGGCTGTGCCCCCACTTCCATCTGAGTATGCAGTCCGGCTGCGACGAAACGCTGCATCGGATGGGAAGAAAATACGATACAGAGCGTTTTTATGAGAGCGTGGTACTGCTGCGAAAGTGGTTCCCCGGCTGCGGTATTACCACGGATCTGATCACCGGCTTCCCCGGCGAAACGGAAACGGAGTTTCAGCAAACACTGGAGTTTCTGGACAGATGCCGATTCAGCCATGTGCATGTGTTTCCCTATTCGGAACGGAAGGGAACCAGAGCGGCTCAGATGCCGGACAGTGTTCCCAAGGCGCTCCGGGAGGAGCGGGCCAGAGAAGCAATTCGCCGTGCGGATCGCTGGGAGCAGGAATTTCTGCAGGCACAGGTAGGAACGGTGCAGTCCGTCCTGTTTGAAAGCAGACAGGGCCATACTCCCAACTACTGTGAGACGGAAATGCTGCCTGACCGGGAAGGCGATGTATGTGAGGTTCGGATTATCGGCGTAAAAAACGGAAAACTCCTTGTGGAAACATTGTAAAAACAGCGTAATGTCCAATAGAAAAGGATTGACATTGCACATGGTTGCCCTTATAATTCATTAAATCAACACCAAACCATCCGCGCGATGGGCAGTGGTAAGAATACATAAATAAAGGAAGGCAACAACATGGAAGCAAATCGTGTTTTTAACTTCGCAGCAGGCCCCTCCACCATGCCGGAAGAAGTACTTGCTCAGGCTGGTTCTGAGATCATGAACTTTCGATCTTCAGGCATGTCAATTATGGAGATGAGCCATCGAAGTAAGGCTTTCCTTTCCGTTTTTGAGGAGACCAAGGATACCCTCCGCAGACTGATGAAGGTGCCGGACAATTTCGAGATCCTGTTCCTGCAGGGCGGCGCTACCATGCAGTTTGCCATGGTTCCCATGAACTTCATCACCCGTACCGGCAAGGCCGACTACGCGCTGACCGGTTCCTTTGCCACCAAAGCTGCGGACGAAGCAAAGAAGTACGGTGATATTGCCGTCTCCGCTTCCTCCAAGGATAGAAACCATACCTATATTCCCGCTCAGTCCGCATTGAAAATCCGTGAGGATGCGTCCTACTTCTATTATTGCGCGAATAATACGATCTACGGTACCGAGTGGCAGTACACCCCGGAAACGCCTGCCGGTGTGCCGCTGGTGGCGGATATGTCCTCCGACATTCTGACCCGTTTTGTGGATTGGGAGAAATATGCGCTGGTTTTCGCCGGCGCACAGAAGAACATGGCTCCTGCCGGTGTGACCACCGTTTTCGTGAACAAGGATTATCTGGGAACCGCACTGCCCTGCACGCCTGTCATGCTGGATTACCCGACCATGATCAAGGGCGACAGTATGCATAATACGCCTCCCTGCTGGTGCATCTATATGATGGGTCTGATGCTGAAGTGGGTTGAAAAAATGGGCGGCATTCCCGCCATGGAAGCATTGAAGCGGGAGCGCAGCAAGATCCTGTATGATGTCATTGACAAGAGCAGTCTGTATAAGGGCTGTGCAGAAAAGGATTCCCGCAGCTTTATGAATGTCACGTTTGTGACCGGGGACCCGGAGGTTGACAAGCGCTTCGTCGCCGGTGCAAAAGCTGCCGGTATCGAGAACGTGGGAGGCCACCGCAGCGTTGGCGGTATGCGTGCTTCCATCTATAACGCCATGCCGGTGGAAGGTGTGAAGGCTTTGGCCGAGTACATGGTAGAGTTTGAAAAACAGGGATAAAAGGGGATATATTGAAATGTTTACCGTTAAGACTTTGAATAAGATTGCCGGTGTCGGTCTGAACCGACTGGATGGCAATTACTTTACAGTGGATGATGCTGCGGAGAATCCGGAAGCAATTCTGGTACGCAGTGCGAAGATGCTGGATTATGAGCCTAACCCCGCTTTGGAGTGCGTGGCCCGTGCCGGTGCAGGCTACAATAACATCCCCGTGGAGGATTACGCGGCCAAGGGCGTTGTGGTGTTCAATACCCCCGGCGCCAATGCCAACGCAGTCAAGGAACTGGCGGTCTGTGCGCTGATCCTTGCATCCCGCGATGTGATCGGCGGCATCGACTGGTGCAGAACCATTGCCGATCAGGGTGATCAGGTTGCCGCTCTGGTGGAAAAAGGAAAGTCCGCGTTTGTGGGACCGGAGCTGATGGGAAAAACGCTGGGCCTGATCGGTCTGGGCAATGTAGGCGCCAAGGTCGCCAAGGCTGCCGCAGCACTGGGCATGACCGTGCTGGGTTATGACCCCTACCTGTCCGATGCGCTTCGTCAGCAGCTGCTGGGCACGGCTGAAATCGTATCCGATTTGAACGACCTGTATGCACGCAGCGATTATATTTCTCTCCATCTGCCCTATACGAAAGATACCGCCAACACCATCTGTGCCGAAACCATCGGCAAAATGAAGGACGGTGTCCGTATTATCAACATTGCCCGTGGGGAGCTGGTGGCAGACGCGGATATGGAAGCTGCTCTGGCTGCCGGTAAGGTTGCCCGTTATGTGACCGATTTCCCCAACGGCAGTACCGTGAAGATGGCAGGCTGCGTGGCGATTCCCCATCTGGGTGCCAGCACGCCGGAAAGCGAAGACAACTGCGCTGTGATGGCTGCCGATCAGGTGAGCCGCTATCTGCTGCAGGGAGACATTGTGAACAGCGTCAATCTTCCGAATATCAGCATGGAGCGCAGCGGAAAGTACCGCGCCGTGGTAATTGCAAAGGCGGATGCGGCACTTCAGATTCCCGCGATTGCGACGGCGGAGAAGACCCGCGGTGCATGGAAGGTCGTTCTGGCCGATGCGGATACCGCTTTTGATGCGGAAGCACTGAAAGCCATTCCCGGTGTGATTCGGGTTCGTACCCTTTGAGTTAAAAGTCTAATCCCTCTGCGAAAGCAGGGGGATTTTTCTGTCTGGAAACAGCATACCGCCGTCTGCACGGGCAGGCGGCGGTATGTTTGTCAGTATGTGAGGTCGTCCGGATTTCCTTCATCGGGAGGATCCGGGGTGGGATTCTCCTCCGGCGTCGGAGATTCCGTCGGATCCGGAGAATCCGTCGGGGTGGGCGGAATGACCGGTGCAGGCGTACCGTAACCGGTGGGACGATTGTACTTGGGTGTGGTGTACTGCGCCAGCTGTTCCTCCGTCAGCGTCACGAAATCGCCGGTCATGGGATCTATATAGTTCCCGTTTTCATCCAGCAGATAACCGGTCAGCCAATCTACCTGCTTCATGGAATACTGGTCAATCAGAATATCCCGTTCGATATCGTAATACATTCCGGTTGTGGGATTGATCAGATAACCGTGAACCGATTCGATATACCAGCCGGAAACCGGGTCGATGTTGTGAACCCTGCAGGACACCATGTCCTGCAAAACATAATGCGTTGCACTGGCGATTTTTTTCTCCAGAGCCTGCTTCGCTGCCTGGTAGGCTGCATCAGAGGAATAGCTGCCGTGGGACAGGCTTCGAGGGTAGACGCCGTTTTTAAAATACAGCGGCAAAGTCAATTTTCCGTTGTATTTTGAGGTGTCCAGTACGCTGTAGGTTGCCTTACAGGAATCGGGACACTGGGGGCCGATGGCATCCATGCTTTCCTTGCAGACCGTGGTATATACATGAGCCTGACAGACGCTGGTGGGAATGTCCTCCGGGTTCATATACAGCGTCATGGTACGGTCGCCGCGGATCTCGTGCTGACAGGCCTCCGTAGCCAGCAGACCGGTATCACAGCAGATGGTCACACGCTTCATGCCATCCGGGGTGGGGAAGGTGGTATCCTCGTAGCCCAGATAGGAGTGAACCCGTTCCATGACCTGTTTCCACATACCGGTGGCGGGGTTGGAGGAACCCATGTTCTGGGGGATGTCATAGCCTGTCCAACAGGCGGCCAGCAGATAGGGCGTGTAGGCGATGAACCAGCGGTCATTCCAGTCGTTGGAGCCGCCGGACTTGCCTGCAATCGACATACTGCCGAATTTGCTCAGCCAGCCGGTGCCGCGGTTTACCGCATTGCAGAGCATGTCTGTCATATAATACGCGGTGGTTTCGCTGATGGCAACATGACTTTCCGGTTCGTTTTCATAAAGAAGCTTGCCGGTGGAATCTTCGATCCGACTGTAGGTGCGGCCCTCTGTATAAATGCCGTCATTGCAGAAAATGGTATAGGCCTGACACATCTCCCGAACGGTCTCACCGTAGGAAAGCTGACCCAGCGCCATGCCCGCATAGCTGATATCACTGTAGCCGTTTTCGCCGTCAACCAGATGGGTCATACCCAGCTTGTTTACCAGATGATCGTAGCTGACCTGCGGGGTAAGCATGTCGATCATCTGCGCGGCCACCGTGTTGATGGAGACCTGCAGCGCGTAACGGAGCGTAACGCCGCCTTCATTCTGCGAGTCATCGTTATTGGGATACCAGTCCGTGCCCTTCAGCTTGACCAGGTCACTGTCATCAAAAATCGTCCATGGCCAGACCAGTCCCTTATCCAGACACAGAGAGTAGGAAGCCAGCGGCTTGATGGTACTGCCGGGACTGCGCTTCATCTGAGTGGCACGGTTGAAAATGCGGCTGCCTTCCTTTCCGCCGAGACCGCCGCTGAGACCCAGAATGTCGCCGGTATAGGGATCCATGACGACAATGGAACTCTGCAGATCCTGCGTAGAGGACTTTCGATAACCGGTGGGCAGGTTGTCCACTGTGGAGTAGACATCGTCGACAATATCCTGAACACCCATATCGATACAGGAATAGATTTTATAGCCGGCGTTGAACAGTAGGGTTTCTGCCGTATCGTAATCCACATCCTTCAGAACCATCAGATCCTGAATCACATCTTCGATCAGTGCGTCAACATACCAACTGGTCACGCTGTCCTGTGTGCCGGTAAGGTTTTCGTCATCGCTCTTTGTGGAGCCGAAGGAAAGATTCTGCGCTTTCTGGATTTCGCACTCGGCTTTCGTCGCAATATAGCCCTGCTCGTACATCTGATCCAGAATCGTCTCCTGCCGGGTCTTGTTGGCTACAGGATGCAGATATGGGTCATAGGCACTGGGGTTATTGGTAATGCCGATGATGCAGGCACATTCGGCCGCGGTCAGTTCGCTCTGATCCTTGCCGAAATACTTCAGCGCGGCGGCCTGAACGCCCTTGCAGCGATTGCCGAAATAGACATAGTTCAAATACCATTCTACGATTTCTTCCTTGGTGTAGTTCTTTTCCAACTCCAGCGCCCGGAAGATCTCCGTCAGCTTTCGCATGACGGTGACATCGTCATATTGTGTTGTGTTTTTCAGCAGCTGCTGGGTCAGGGTGGAGCCGCCGAACACACTGTCCGAATCACTGAAAAACACGGTGTAGAAAGCGCCGAAGGTACGGTACCAGTCCACACCATAGTGCTCATAGAAACGATGGTCCTCAATGGCAACGGCGGCTTTTTCAAACCATGGGTTCAGATCCTCGTAATTCACCCATTGCCGGTCGCCGCCCAGACCGCTGAGCTGTTCCAGAACCTGATATTCGCCGGTGGTCTTGTCCTGATAGTAAATGGTACTGGTCTGGTTCAGATTAAACTCGCTGAGTGTGACGGTAAGCTCGTCGGATAATGTGTTCTTGACATAGGCGGAAAATATCACCACAAACAGAAATCCGGTGCAGATCGCAATCAGGACAGCGGTCACCGCGATCTTCAGAACCAGACCGATCACGCGGCCAAAAACCCGCCCGGTTCCCACAGCGGATTCTTTTGCAATGCGTTTGGCTTTGCCGGGAGACTTGTCAGTCAAATGGAATCACCTCCGTGATTTCCTAATATATACCGAAATGGCGGTGCCTGTCAATGAAGAATGCGTAAACCTTTTGTCAGGCTGTTCATAAAAAGTTTTTTCCTCCTATTGCGGTTTGCCTCTGAATCGTTTACAATCATCACATATCGGAAAAGAAAGGGGACTGTGTCCATGGAAGATAATCAGAATCTGCCGCGCAGCGAAGAAGAAACCGAATACGGTGACGATTTTATTGTGATTACCGATGAGGACGGCCAGGAATATGAGCTGGAACAGCTTGACAGCATTGAGTTCGAAGGTCAGGAATACCGCGCATTTCTGCCGGTAAGCGAGGACGAAGAGGAACCCTATGAAATGATCCTGTTCCGCGTGGTAGAAGAGAACGGTGAGGAACTTCTGGAAACCATTGAGGATGACGATCTGATGGAACGGCTCTACGCAAAATTCATGGAGCAGCTCTTCGCAGATGATGAAGACGCCGACTGAGATACCATGACAAGAAAACATGGGGATGCCGACTGGCATCCCCATGTTCGGTTCATTTTACCGCTGCTTTTGTGCAGACCGGTGTTTCACCGGTAGCCCGCATGTGCCGTGTGAACCCGTTTATAACCTGCACAGACGGCAGGTGGGTCGCCGCCTTGCTGCTTCGCTGCTTCCAACATCCTGCAACTCCGGCCAATGGCTGGGAGAAACAGGGAGGCCTGCAATTCACGGCAAGAGCCCGGCATCCCGTTAAAGTGATGTGGGTTCTAAAGGAGTCCATCACGAACACCGCAGGTACAGAAGAAAAGATCATCTCTTTTGCTCTGCAGTTGTAAGATACCACAGTTTGCACAAAATTGCAAGGGGAAATTCCTGTCAGTTTTTGCAGGATTCATGCAAATTTCACATTAAGGAAATCAGTTATCCTCTTGCAATCAGAAACATAAACGATTATAATATATGAGCTATGCCCCGAAAACGGATGCAAAGAATCAAGTATATGTGACAAAGGAATGGTTAATCATGAGTGCTTCCAGAGAGAAGAAAAAGCGTTTTGAAGAAAGAGCGGACGGCGTGGAAAAGCGTCAGGTTCGCGCAAAGACCAACAAAAAGAATCTGAAACGGAAACGTATCATTACAACCGCTGCGGTTGTCGTGATTGTTGTGCTGCTTGTGGTTGCCGTGGTGTTCAATTCCAACCTGTTCTATACCGGGGTTGCGGCACTGAAGGTCGGCAGCGAGAAATATACCGCAGCCGATGTGAACTATGAGTATTATAACACCTATTATAACACCTATTCAAGCATTGCGAATACCTATGGTGATTATGCCAGCCTGCTGCTGAATCCCGAAACCCCGCTGGATGAGCAGTATTATGCCGAAGGTGTGACCTGGGATGACTACTTTGAAGAATATGCCCAGAGCCAGCTGCAGCAGATGACGATTCTGACCAATGCGGCGAAGGCCGAGGGCTGGAGTCTTTCCAGTGAGCAGATCAGCGAGATCGATGCCAACATTGAGAGCCTGAAGAGCGCCGCCGCCAGCAATGGGTATTCCGATTACCGCTCTTACCTTCGTGCCCTCTACGGCAAGGGCATCACCGAGAACCGGCTGCGTGAGCTGCTGGAAAAGTCCTATTATGCCACCTATTACAGCCAGTATCTGGCTGACACCTGGATGAACTCCTACACGGAAGACGAACTGATCAGCTATTATGACGGTGTGCGGGATGAGTATGATGCCATCACCTATATGGCCTACACCGTTGTGAGCACGCCCGATGACGAAAACGGTATTGATGCCGATGCAGCTCTGGATATTGCCAGAACTACTGCCAACGAAATCGCCGGCGCACACGATCAGGTTGCCTTTGCCGATGCAGTTCGTCTGTATGCCCCTGAGGAGGAGAAGGCAGATTACGCGGATGACGATGCCTGTCTGGTTCGGTATGCCAGTCCCAGCGGTATTTCCAACGAGGAATGGAAGACCTGGCTCACGTCTCAGGACCGTGCAGAAGGCGACAGCACCATCATCAGCGGAACCGACAGCTACACCGTTCTTCTGTTCCTGGATCGCTGCGGCAATGACTACAAAATGGCTGAGATTCGCGGCATCACCATTCAGGTTGCCACCGATGAAGAAAGCGGCGAGGTTACGGATGCGACCCGCACCGAAGCTGAGAACACGGTTAGTATGATCATGGAAGCCTACAACGCCGATCCCACCGAAGAAAACTTCATCGAGCTGGCCAACACCTATGACGAGGCCGGTGTTGAGGATGGCCTTTACAGCGATGTAGTTCTGGGGCAGCTGGCCGCCGCCGAGGTGGAAGCATATATCTTTGCGGATGATACCACAGTGGGCGATGTTCGCAGCTTCTACAGCGACGGATATTACTATGTGATCTATCCCATGGAACGCGGTGAGCAGTACAATCTGGAAATCGCAAAGAACCTGATGGCCAATGACCAGTACGACACCATGATGGAGAATGCGAAAGCCGACAATCCGATCGAGACCCTCTTCGCATATCGTTTTATCAAGTGATTCATGACCCGGCAGCGGATGATTCCGCTGCCGGGTTTTGCATTGGAAGGGCAATTATATCATTTACATTTCCGGAAATCTCATGTAAACTGCAGGCAGAAAAAGTATGGAGATCGGCACCTTATGATGCTGTGCCGCCGGAAAGGAGCTAATTTGAATACATTCGGACTTCTGCCGGAATATGCGAAAAATGCACAAGGGGATACCGTGCCGATCATGGAGGGGCACAGGCATTATGCAAAGCTGCTGCTGCCGCCGCTGCTGGATAAACTGAAAGTATGCTGCCAGCCTGTGGTAGTGTCTCTGTTTGGCGGTTCCGGCTGCGGAAAAACCGGGACTGCTGCGGCATTGGCGCTAGAACTGGAAGCGCTGGGTATTTCGTCAATCGTAATTGGAGGCGACCACTTTCCGCGAAGGATCCCGGTTTATAACGATGCAGAACGGCTTTCCCGGTTTCGTACCTCCGGATTGGCGGCACTGGTTCGGGAGGGGTTGTATTCGGAATCGGTTCAGCAGGAGCTGGAACTGCTTTGGGATCGGGAAACGGATTCGGATCCGGCGCTGACAGAGCAATACCAATGGCTGAAAACCTATCAGGCGGCTGGCAGAGCGGCATTAACCGCCTATCTGGGAACGCCGGAGGAGCAGGACTATGAGGAAGTCAATCGGGTAATCGCAGCATTCCGCCAAGGTAAACCGGTCTGGCTTCGCTGCATGGGGCGGACGGAGGATTCCCGCCGATATCAGAAGGTGGAAACCGAAGGGAAAAAAGTCTGCATTCTGGAATGGACGCACGGCGGGAGCGCACAAATAGAAAAGGTTGATATTCCGATCTATCTGGACAGTACGCCGGATGGTACCAGACAGGCAAGAAAGCTGCGCGGCAGAGACGCAGGGACTGACAGTCTGTTTACCGCGATGGTGCTGGAGATCGAACAGGCGGCAATCCGAAGCCGCGTGCCATTCGCTTCGCTGGTTCTGCAGGAAAATGAGGTGACAGTGCAGTGAACTATGGGGCCATGCTGAACGTCTATCCGGACAGTATCGGCGGGAATCTGAGAGGTCTCAGCCGGTTCCTGTCTCTGCCGAAAACAGAAAAAGCGTTTACCTCCTGCTATTTGCTGCCCAGTCTGTTCCGTTCGGATCTGGATCGGGGCTTTTCCTTAATCTCCTACGAGTTAGATGAAAAACTGGCCGATGAAATAACGCTTTCCCATATACGGGATTCGGGAATCGAATTGACGCTGGATTTTCTGGTGAACCACATATCCGTGCAGTCTCCGGAATTTCAGGATGTGCTGAAAAACGGGAAGGATTCCCCATACCGGGATTTTTTCGTGGATTGGAATCGCTTCTGGGAAGGGTACGGAACCATGACCGAGGCAGGTTATCTCCAGCCGGAAGCTTCGCTGCTGAACCAAATGTTTTTCCGAAAGCCGGGTCTGCCGCTGCTGTCGGTGGAATTTCCGGACGGGCGGTTGGTGCCGTACTGGAATACGTTCTATCAGCAGGTGAATCCGCAGAATCCCCGTGAGACCCGATATCTGGGTCAGATGGACTTGAATGTTTGTTCTCCACTGGTCTGGGAGTATTATGAGAAAACTCTGCGGCAACTGGCAGAATACGGCGCAAAGCTGATTCGGCTGGATGCCTTTGCATATGCACACAAAGCACCCGGCAGACGCAATTTCCTGAATGAGCCGGAAACATGGGACTTGCTGCAGCGTCTGAAAACACTGGCAGAGCCGCTGGGATTGACCCTGCTGCCAGAGATACACGCGGCCTATGAGGAGCAGGTATACCGAAAACTGCACAGCAAGGGTTATCCGGTGTATGATTTCTTCCTGCCCGGGTTGATTCTGGACGCATTCCGCCGGGAAAATGGGGAATACCTGTGCCGTTGGGGAAAGGAACTGCAGGAGGATCATATCTATGCGGTGAATATGCTGGGCTGTCATGATGGGATTCCACTGCTGGATCTGCGCGGTCTCCTGCCGGAAACAGATATTCAGGAGCTGATTCAGCTCACCGTGTCCCGAGGCGGGTATGTGAAGGACCTGCATGGGGCAAAGAATACCTATTATCAGGTGAACGCCACCTATTTCAGCGCACTTGGGGAGGACGAACAGCGGCTGCTGGCGGCGCGTGCAATCCAGCTGTTTATGCCCGGGAAGCCGCAGATCTGGTATCTGGATCTGTTTGCCGGAAAGAATGACTACGCAGCGATGGAAAAGGCCGGGCCGGGCGGTCATAAGGAACTGAACCGGACCAATCTGACCACGAAACAGGTGGAAGACGGCCTGTCGCGCTATGTTGTGGAGGAACAGCTTCGGTTGCTGCGTTTTCGGAATACCTGTCCGGTGTTTACGGAGGACGCGGAGGTGAAGCTCCAAGCTGAGGGCAGTGTGTTGTATATTACATGGCGGAATCCATGGGGCACCGCCTGCCTGACTGCCGATTTGAAAACGGCAAAATATCATTTGGAGAGCCAAAAGGAGATGCGGGAATGATGAGAAAACCATTGGAAATTGCGGCACCGGAAGCGGTGGGACTTCACAGTCAAGATATCCTGGACTACATCGAAACGCTGGAACACAGCGAAGCGGAGATGCACGGTTTGATGATCCTGCGTCATGGCAAGCTCTGCACAGCCGGTTGGTGGGCGCCCTTTGCGCCTGGTCTGAGACATGGCCAGCAGAGCCATACGAAAACCTATGCCGCCACGGCAGTGGGGATTGCCTGCACGGAGGGGATTCTGCGTCTGGACGAGAGGATCATCGATATCTTTCCGGAGGACGCACCTGAGGAACCCGATGAAAACCTGAAGCTGCTCACCGTGCGGGATGTGTTGTGTATGGGCTGCGGCATGGATACGATGCCCATGCCCTCTGAGCATTGGATTCGGGATTTTCTGCATACGCCGGTGAATCACAAGCCGGGGACTACTTATATGTATAATTCCATGGGTTCCACATTGCTTGGTGCGATCGTGCGAAAAAAGACCGGACTTGGCTTGCATGACTATCTGAAACCCCGGCTGTTCGATAAGATCGGGATCCGCAGTGAGAATCTGCGCTGGGCCTGTATGCCGGACGGGATGGAAGTAGGCGGCGGCGGACTCTACTGCACCACGGAGGATAACCTGCGCTTGATGAAGCTTTACCACGATGGCGGCGTCTGGGATGGCCAGCGGATCCTGTCGGAGGACTATGTGAGACTGGCCACCACCAGTCAGAATGCTTCGGCAACAGAATCCATCAACAATCCGGAGGCTACCGACAATTTCCTGGGTTACGGGTTCCAAATCTGGATGTGCAAGCCAAAACGGGCTTACCGGGCAGATGGCGCAATGGGTCAGTTCACCATTGTGCTGCCGGAGCAGGATATGATCATCGCCATTACGGAGACCGCTTCCGGGGCGCATTGGGCACAGAATACATTGAATCTGACTTGGAATTTTGTGGAGAAGTTGGAGAATGCGGAGACACTTCCGGAGGATCCGGAAGCATACGAAAAGCTGCAGCGAAAGCTTCACACTCTGAATATCGGCAATCCTCCCTATGCACCGGACAGCGAACTGGCTCCGGTCATTTCCGGCAGCCGATACCGTGTGACCTCGGGCAGCTTTACTCCCTTCGGCGGCAACTTCATGAACGGTACGCCTGCAGACGATGTACGCAGCTTCTCCCTTCACTTTGATGTATACGGATTGCGTATGGAACTGGAGATGGATTCCGGGAGAAAAGAAAGCATCCGGGCTGCCATGAACGGCAGCCGCTTCACGAATTTGCTGGGTGATTTCTCCGATGAGACCAGCCTTTATGTCTGCAATGCTTACTGGAAACAGTCGGATGTGCTGGTACTCCAGTGCCGCTGGCTGGAGACCTGTCTGTTGGATGAATATGTGATCACATTCCGTGAAGGAGAGGCGGAAATCCGGTCTGATAACAATTCTCCTTTCCGCTTCGGAGAACCAACGCCTGCGATTGCAGTAAGAACATAAAAGATAAAACGGTGAAGCATACCATTTGAGCTTCACCGTTTTTGCAATATGTGGCGGGGAACAGCAGCTGCGTCAAATCATCTGCGCCCGCAGCCAGCCGACACACAGCTCTGCCCATTTCGCAGTCTGCGGAATGTCAGCGCTGAGGTCGTTATTTCCGTCTGCCAGAGCAAGGCCATGTGCGCCATCGGGGAAAAGATGCATTTCAAAGGGAATGCCTACGGCGGTCAGCGCCTGCCCCAGCAGGAAGGAGTGACGCGGGTCGTCGCCATTGGTCTGCCAGATGAAAAAGGGAGGGACACCCGGGTGAATGTTGACCTCCGGAGAGAAGAATACCAGTTCCTCCCGGCTGCGAACAAAAGGCTTGCGTGTTTCCGGCGCAAAGGGATCCTCAAAAAAACCGGGCATTGCGGCAAAGGCGAATGCGCCGTATCCCAGAACCACGCCGTCGGGACGACAGGATTCCCGTTCCACCGGGTCATCCGCGGTGGGATTCCCCGCATCAAAATGAGTGGCACAGTTGGCGCTGAGCATGGCTCCGGCGGAAAAACCCATGGCAAAGACCTTGCCTGAGATCCCGAAGGCGGCCTTGTTTGCGCGAAGCAGACGAATGGCACGCTGCATATCGTGGAAGGAATCATAGCGGCTGTAGGGCAGCAGACGATAGGTCAGAATCGCGGTGTGAAACCCGGTGTCTGCGAAATACTCTGCCACATGAAAAGCTTCACAGCCGGTACGGGTCTCGAATCCGCCGCCGCAGGCTACCAGAATCGTGCCGGAACCGGGCACAGCGCCGGGCGAAGGGACAAAGATCAGCGAGGGCTGAATCTGCATGGGATCCCGGTCGTCAAAGCCCGGCACACCGGATTCCCACAAGGGCGTAACGGAAAAACGGCTGACTGCGTCGTTCCAGATTTTCAAGTTCCCGTCCCGGTCAATGCTGCCGTCCGGATTGCGGTGCCGGGATATGTGGCGAATGACAGACTTTTCCGCGCAGACCTTCTTCAGAACTTCGTAATTATAGAGATCCATCGTCATTACCTCCCTTGCAGGGTTGACAGGAGCTGGGGAATCCTCTATCCTGTCTTTAGAATATAAGCAGATTATAACCGCCTTGCAGGAATGTTGTCAACCCTGCTGGGAAGGAGGATAAAGTGGAAGAATGGTCCTGTAAAGTCTATAAACGCTGCGGCGGCTGTCAGTTGGATGTTCCCTATGAATCGCAGCTCGGCTATAAACAAAGACAGTGTCGAAATCTGCTGGGACAGTTTGGCAGAGTGGAACCTGTCATTCCGGCAGAGGAGACCCTGCATTATCGCCACAAGGTCAGCACGGCTGTGGGGTACAGCCGCGGGAGGGTGCTGACCGGTGTGTGGCAGGCTTCCGGCGGAAAACTGGTCACGGTGGAATCCTGTGCATTGGAGCATCCCTATGCGGCAATGACGGCAGAAGCGGTTCGCCGGCTTCTGGGGCAGTTCCATATCCGCACCTATGACGAGCGGAGCGGGCAGGGATTCCTTCGGTTTTTCCTGCTGCGGATTGGACGGAATACCGGTGAGGTGCTGCTGGCCTTGGGCACCGGTCCGGAAACGCCGCGGCAGCTGCCGGAATTTCTGGTTGCACTGCGGAAAAGCTGCCCATATATTACTACAGCGGTTCGCTGTATCAGCACAGACCGGAGAAATCTGGTTTTGGGCGAGAAGGAAACGGTGCTGTTTGGGCCGGGCAGCATCACGGACAGACTGTGCGGGCGTGTGTTCCGGATTTCGGCACATTCCTTCTTTCAGATCAACCCTGCTCAGACAGAGAAGCTCTACAGTCTTGCAGTAGAACTGGCGGGGCTGACCGGAAGCGAAACCGTGGTGGATGCCTACTGCGGCGTAGGTACCATGGGCATCATCAGTGCGGAACGCTGCAGACAGGTTTTGTCTTTTGAACTGAACCCGGCTGCCGCCGCAAACGCAAAGGAAAATGTGCGCCTCAACGGCCTGCATAATGTGACAGTGCACTGCGGCGATGCGGGTGAGATCATGGGAGAACTGAAAGAGAAAGAATCGGTGGATGTGGTGTTTACAGACCCGCCGCGGGCAGGATGCAGCCGGGAGTTTCTCCAACACCTTTGCAGACTGGCACCGAAGCGAGTAGTATATGTTTCCTGTAATCCAGAGACCCTTGCCCGCGACCTGAAAATGCTGACCGGCAGCGGTTACACGGTCAAGCGAATCTGCCCCATCGACCTGTTCCCGTGGACCCGACATTGTGAGACGGTAGTATTATTGTCCAAACTCGGCGAAGCAAAGCACCGTATCACCGTTGAACTGAAAACGGACGAACTTGATTTAACGCCGGCTGAAGCGAAAGCGTCTTACGAAGAGATTAGAGACTATGTAAAGCAAAAGTTTAGTTTGACGGTATCCCATCTGAATATCGCACAGGTGAAACGCAAGAATGGAATCATCGAACGCGAAAACTATAATCTTCCGAAGAATGCCGATTCCAAACAACCGAAATGTACTCCCGAAAAGGAAGCAGCGATCACGGAAGCGTTGAAGCATTTTAAGATGATAAAATAACCAAGGGGTGTTATATGGTCTTCACTATGGCAGCGACATCAGCTTATGATGAACATGAAATACATTTAACAATTGAAAGTGAACCGGGTGAGTCTATAAAGATTGGCGACATGATAGTGATTCCCATGAATGACCATACTTTTGAAAAGCGTGAAATAATTGATATGTATCGCGATTGGAAAAAGCATCTTAAGGGAAAAGAACATATTACTGAAATCCGTGATGGCGAATGGGCCGAGTGCATCATTCGGGATATTCATTCCGGAAGGATCCACACGATTAGTTCTCCCTATGACGAAGAGTTGTCTGAAGACGGGTGGATATGTGGGAAATCAATGTGAAGCATTGAATGTGACATCTCTGAGAATGTAATAATAGCGGAACTGTCAATTTGGCATCTCAACTAATTTGATGTCCGTATTATAGGACATTATTTGTGATATGATAGGAGCAAATAGAAGAAGAATAACAAAAACGAGGTGTTATTATGACTATTATTGAAGCAAAACGAATTAAAGACGCATTTTATGGTAAAAGCGCACCTACGGAGGAAGATATTTTTCTCTTCACGGAGGCGCTTAACTATCTAATTGAAGAAACAAAAAATCCTCATTATATGCTCGAACTCGGCGGTTATTACTATGGTGAGCGCAAATTTGACCTTGCTCTCAAGTATTATGAGCTTGCGGCGGAGTATAAGTTAGAAGAATCCTACGATTGTCTCGGTTATATTTGGTATTACGGCAGAACAGGAAAGAAAGATTACGAAAAGGCCTTCAAATACTTCTCGCTTTCAGCAGAAGCGGGCAATATTCAGGCGGCATACAAAGTAGCCGATATGTATAAAAATGGTTACTATGTCGAAAAAGATTACGAAAAATATAAGCAGATTATCGAGGAACTCTATCCTAAGGTTGAAAGGCCACGGCATCTCGGAGAGCCACTCCCCGAAATTTTCACGCGACTCGCACGGATACGCACGGAAGAAGGTAAAATTGAGGACGCTGTCGATTTGTATCTCCGTGCAAAAGATTTTCAGGCACAGCGCATCAGCTATAACGATTTTTTCGGCGACCTCAACATTATGATGTGGTTGATAGACGACCTTTATAAACTGATAGAATTTGATCGCGAGGTATTTGACTTTTATGATATGTACGTTCTTTTAACTTCACCTTGCGAAATTACTTTCAAAAGAGGAAACAAAAAATATAATATCAGCGTTACATCCGAAAACGACGAACTTGCCATAGGTTTCTGCGGGAAATGGTACCGTTCCCGTGAAGATTTCTTTGCAAAGGCGGTTATCGGTAATCAAAAGTTGACGGCAATCTATGACGAACTTTCCGAATTTGAGGTAAAATAATGGACATAATCAGAGTTGCAAACGGTGACTACGGCAGATACGAAGAACTTTTACTTCAGAGGGATCAGCTTGAAAAAGAAGCGTACGGGTACCAGCAGCAATATACCCGCGAGTTCGGCGATCTTACTGTTGAGGCATTTCAACTGAAAGTGGATTGCATTTCTCTGAAAAAATCCATTGCTTTCTGTATTGCCGCCAAGAACCGCGGAGACAAACCGGACGTCGTAAAGCTCGCCGAATACCTTGCATTGCAGATGGCGGCGTATCG
>DCGQ01000025.1:446-1103 GCA_002314635.1 Clostridiales bacterium UBA1774 | reverse complement strand
AATCAGCTTGAAGAAATGATTGCCGAGCGGGACGCAGCACAGAAAGGAAAACCGATTTCAATTTATGAACTCGGAGAAATAAAAAAGATTTATCGGCGTATCGCAAAGCTTCTGCATCCCGATATCAGTACGCTCACCGAAGACTATCCGGAGCTCGGCGAACTGTTCGGGCGTGTAATGATAGCGTACCAATGTAATGACCTGCAGGAGCTGCGTGATCTTGAAATTCTTATTAACAAGGTGCTTGAGGACAACGGTGTCGAAAGCATGAATATTGTCATTCCCGATGTGGCACAAAGGATTCTTGACATTGAAAACGAAATCGAGCAGATACTTTCAACCGAGCCGTATCTTTACAAAGAACTGTTCGCCGATGCATTTCGTATGCAGACAAAGAAGGATGAACTTGAAAAAGAAATTAAAGAATATAAAGCATATAAAACACAGCTCGAGGCACAACTTCGGGAATTGATCGGAGACGGACAAAATGGCTGAAAACGGAATCGTTGTCAAAAAAGAAGGACTTGTTCCTCTTGTAGAAGAAAAAGGACTCGGCGAGCTCATAAAACCGCTGACAAGTGAAATACATCTTTTTGATTCGTTTGTTGCCGGTACAACACATCTTAAAGATCAAACCGTTTTAACCGAGATTTCCGT
>DCGQ01000025.1:0-385 GCA_002314635.1 Clostridiales bacterium UBA1774 | reverse complement strand
ATTATGCTTTTTACGGAAAAAGGCAAGACGGTTGGATATGTGCCCGAAAAAGACAATCTTATCTTTGCTCGACTAATGGATGCAGGAAAGCTTCTTTCGGCGACGATTACCGATATGGAAAAGAAAGGTTCCTTCACACAGATTCGTATCGGGATCTATCTTGTCGATTTTTGAGAGGAGTATCAATCTTGCCGCTGATTACTGTGTATCAGATGCCATTCCCCTTTTAGAAAAAGAAGCGGGAAACCATACGGCTCCCAAAGGCGGGGAGAACCACGGTTATGCCGATACCATTGGTAAACGCGCAAAGATTGCATTAAAACATCTGGAAACATAAAGAAGAGGACGTAACATGAACGACAATGAAACCGGTAAATATATCGCC
>DCGQ01000049.1:36806-37316 GCA_002314635.1 Clostridiales bacterium UBA1774 | reverse complement strand
GGTATAGACGGTGTGCTGCCGCCCGCTTAGACTGCGAAGCATTTGAAATGCGTCCTCCTGCGTTTTGGGTTTGCCCAGAACCCTGCCGTCCAGACTGACAATGGTGTCCGCTGCCAGAACCAGCGCGTCCTTTTCTGCGCGGGCAGCGGCATCCTTTGCCTTTTCTGCGGCGATATACATGACCGCTTCCGCCTCCGGTACCCCGGCGGGCCAGCGGGCCTCCCCGTTGGCGGGCAGAATGGTCAGGTCAAACACTCCCAGCATTTCCAGAAGCTCACGCCTTCTGGGAGAAGCGGAAGCCAGCGTTAGTTTCATTTTCATAATAAAGACCCTTTGTTCTGAAATTCGGCAGATAACTGCCCATGCCCAGATAGCGCTCCGCCACGGAGACGCATTCACCCGGGTTTTCGGTGGTAAAGGACAGGTGCATGCACCAAAGCCCCAGATTCTGCAGATCCCGCAGCCGGTCGCCCAGAAACAGCTTGTCCGGACTGTATACCGTGCTGTGTC
>DCGQ01000049.1:0-36797 GCA_002314635.1 Clostridiales bacterium UBA1774 | reverse complement strand
AGTGTCCCATAAGCTCCCGGGTAGGGTACTGACGGCCGCGCCGATCCCGCAGGGCGGCGGGAAGCCGACTCTCCCCGGTAAACAGGGGCAGCCGCCCATAGGCAAACAGCTCCGTGTCGATGCACTTGCTCAGCTCGCCGATCTGACTGAGCCTCAGCTCCGGGGAAGCCATGACGGAGGCAAATTCCAGGTCCTCCATGACCCGCAGTCCCCAGTCGTTCCACACCTGCAGCGCCGGACCGCCGTGGAGCCGGAAACCCAGCATCCGGGCAGGCAGCACCGGATTCAGGCTGTTCAGCAGCACATCCCGGATCTGCAGCGACTGCAGCTTTTTCAGCGAGGTAAACAGTTCGGTGGCCTGTGCGCCGGTATAGCGGGGAGGCAGCACCGCGCAGATGCAGGTGGTATCGTTCTCCCAGAAGGGAGTGACGGCCTGCGGTTCCCGCAGCAGGGTATCCAGCGGCACATACAGGATCCGGGGCTTCATCGCCGCCAGATCCTCGGAGAGCTGAGCTGCCTGACTGACGGAGATGCTGATATCCGGCGAGGTGCGGCGATTTTCCGTTTTCAGCAGCGGCGGCAGGGTGCCTGTCCGCACCTGCGGAACCGCGCTTCGCTTTTCCAGCAGACGATCCAGCGCCTCCCGGCACATATGCCCCAGATCGGCAGAGGCCAGCGTCAGTCCCGGATCCACCTGAACCACGGCCTTGGAACAGAGAAACGGCGTTCCCAGCGTGTTCAGAAGCTTGGCCTGCAGCCGTGCCGCGTTCAGCGGCGGCTTGCTTTCCCCGGCAGTACCGGGAACAGGCCCCAGCGCCTCGGCGGAGCGCCCGAGAGCATCCGTGGCCATGACACGGGCATAGCTGCCGGACTTCACCTGTGCTGCCATGACCACGGGTACCCGCTGGTACTCCGTGCTGCCTGCGTCATTGTGGAAGCCTGCACTCAGACCCCGGAAGCGGGAATGCCGCAGCTCTGCCAGCGCTCCGTCTGCATTGCCCACATAGAGCGCATCACTGCCGCCCTCCGGCAGAAGCGTTCTGCACAGCGCCTGCCGGTCAGACTGGGGCAGCGGCCTTCCATCCTGCAGGGCGCGGCGGAAGCATTCCACTGCCAGCGCGGTTTCCGAAGGCTTCCGGTTTTCCCCGCGGATGCAGACCGCAGTTACGCCCATTTCTGCCAGCTCGGTCAGGTGAGCATCCAGCAGAATGTCCTGCAGCGCGGGTTTCAGCTCCCCGGTCTCGGAGGAGAACCGTTCCCGGCATTGCTGCGAACAGATGCCGCCGCCGGAAAAGGCTGCCATGCGGCAGGAACCCAATGCGGCACAGACGCTGCCGCAGATGACGACCTCCGTCTCCGCCTTGCAGCGCCGGACAAGGGCACGGATCTCGCTGCCGCTCATCTGCACCGGCAGCAACAGCCGCCGGACGCCCAGCGCGTCCGCCAGACCGGCACCGGCAGCATCGGTGATACACAGACTTTCCGCTGCCTCCAATGCCGCATCCGGCAGCAGCAGCCCCAGTGCCCGGATCAACCCGGGATCGGCGGCGGTCAGCGCGGAAACGCCACAGCGGCCCAGCGCCAGCGCCGCTTCCCGGAATGCAGGGAAGCGGGCAGAGGAAACCGGCGCGTCCAGCCGGACGGCCAGCCGGACATCCCGGGCGCGGCACCATGCCGCTGCCTGACATAGCTCCTCCATGGACAATCCGGAAGCACAGAAACCGCTGAGTCCCACCCGGACGCCATCGGCTCCGGCGTTGACTGCGGCCTGCAAGCCGCTGAAACTGTCCACACTGCAGCATAGCTCCATACCCGTCGCCTCCCTGTTTTATATAATCTTGTAATAGGAAAGTATACCATGTTTTCCGGCCTGTGCCTAGGGGGAAAAGGAGCTTTTTTCTGCCGGGGAAAGCGGCCGAAATCGCCCGTGGATATTGCTTGTTCGACAGGAAACGGATATAATAAACAGAATCGCTGTCAGTCCGGGAACGAAGCGGGGATAACGGGTCGATTCCGGGAAAAAGGGGGAGGACCATGTCCGACGAATATGTCCTGTCAACAACCGAAGAGAAGCTGAGCATTGCCTGCGCCGATGTGGATCGGCTGCTGGAGCTGGGCAGCGGCGACACGGCTCTGCTCTATCTGATGATTCTGCGCCGGGGCGGTTATGATCCGCAGGCCGCTGCCGCGCTGAAGCTGAATACACCGCTGAATACCTGTCTGGACAGTCTGGTGAAGCTGGGCCTGCTCCGTCGGCAGACGCCGGCTAAGCCGGAGATACGGGCAATGCCGGAGACGGAGCTGCCGCAGTACGCCATGGAGGATGTGGTACGCCGCACGCAGGAGGATCCGCAGGTGGCGGCGCTGATGAAGGAGATATCCTCCCGCTTGGGGCGGATGCTGTCCGGCGTGGAGATGACCAAGTATTTCAGCTTTTATGACTATCTGGGTCTGAGTCCGGCGGTGATTCTCGTCATGCTGAACTGGTGCATCGAGGAGCAGCAGCGGAAATACCATGACGGGCGGATGCCCACGCTGAAACAGATCGAGCGGGAGGCCTATATCTGGAACCGGCAGGGCATCAGCTCACTGGACGAGGCGGAAAACTACATCCGCGCCCACCGGGACAAGCTGGGCGCCATGAACCGGATCCGTGCGCTATTGGGCATTGCGGATCGGCCGCCTTCCAAAACGGAGGAAAATTATCTGTTAAGCTGGTCGGAGCTGGGATTTGATGAAGAGGCCTTTGGCTATGCTTATGATAAGACCGTGCTGAAAAAAGGCTCCATGGCCTGGCCCTATATGAACAGCATTCTGACTTCCTGGCACAAAAAAGGCTTACATACCCTGCAGGAGATCCGGGACGGAGACCGGCCGGACAACGGCAGGCAGGAGCCTGCTGCGCGGCAGGTGCAGAAGGCTCCGGATGCGGGGGAACTGCGGCGGATGCAGCAGTATATGAAGGAACTGAACGGAGGCAGCGAGAATGGCACTTGACGGAAAGATTCTCCATCGGGCACTGGAACGGCTGGAACAGGACAACCGCCGCCGCGCCCAGCAGACCCGGCTGCTTCGACAGGAAATCTATCGGAAGGATCCCCGCATTCAGGTTCTGGATGCGGAGCTGCAGGCTACCGTGGCGGAAACGCTGGCGCTGGCTCTGCGCCACGGACAGGATCCGTCCGGGGCAGTGACCCGGCTGCAGAACCGGAACCTGCAGGCACAGGCGGAGCGGAAGCAGCGGATCCGGCAGCTTGGCTATCCGGACGGCTGCATCGACGATCTGCCCAGGTGCTCCCTCTGCGGCGACACCGGCTATATCCGGCAGAACCCCTGTTCCTGCCTGATGGAGCTTTACCGGGAGGAACAGCGGAAGGAGCTGAGCCGCCTGCTGGATCTGCAGGGAGAACGGTTCGAGGCTTTCCGATTGGAATATTATAACGATGGATCGGACGCGGGCGGCATCAGTCCCCGGCAGCATATGCACATGGTCTATCAGGTCTGCCGCCGTTACGCGGAGACCTTTCGCCCCGGCAGCGGCAGCCTGTTTCTGACCGGCGCACCGGGTCTGGGCAAAACCTTCCTCAGCAGCTGCATTGCCGGAACCGTGTCGGAGCGGGGGTTCAGCGTGGTCTATGATACCGCCGTGTCGCTGGTATCCTGCTTTGAGGATGCCCGCTTCGGACGGGGGGAACGGCAGGAGGAAGCGGAAGCGGATGTGAAGCGCTATCTTGGCTGCGATCTGCTGATTCTGGACGATCTGGGCGCGGAAATGGTGACATCACTGACGGTCAGCGCCATCTATGAGGTGCTGAACACCCGGCTGCGGGAGGGGAAAAGCATGGTGGTCTCCTCCAACCTGAGCATCGGGGAGGCAGGCAAGCGTTATTCCACACAGATCGCGTCCCGGCTTTCCGGCGGTTTTGAAGAACTGCGGTTTTACGGCTCGGATATTCGGCAGCAGAAGAAGCTGGGGCGGCTGTAAACCGAATCTGCAGATAAAGAGGTGCTGAAATTGGGCAAAGGGCTGCATTCCAAAGTGGTTCTCATTATGCTGATGCTCATCATATCCCTGATGCTGGTAGTCAGCGCGTTTCTGATCCGGGGCGTGATGCGCTTTTATCTGGGGCAGTTTTATGAGCAGATGCAGACCGCCTTTGCAGACAGTACCTTTGTAGGTGAGCTGCGGGCTGCGGCGGACGATGGCGGGGAGGAACGGATCGCGCAGATTCTCAGTGCCTATTCCGGTGCGCTTGGCATCGAGGAGGGCAGCCGCTTCTTTTATGTGCTGTCCGGTGACACCGGGCGCCTTCTGTATGCGGCCGGTGAGGATACGGATACGGAAACGGAACTGACGCCCAATATCATCACGGCATTGTCCGGCACCGAAGGGTATGACAGCAGCCTGTCCGCTGCCTATATGGATGTGGCCGTACCCATCCGGGGACAGCAGGGCAGCTATGTGGTCTGCGTGCGGGATAACAAGCGCACGGTGACGGCGCTGACCCGGGAGATGATGACCATCATTCTGGAAGCGCTGGTGGTGGGTCTGGTCATTTCGGTGCTGCTCAGCTTTCTGTTGGCAAAGACGCTGGTGCAGCCGCTGCAGAGCCTGACACGGGCCGCGCGGCGTATGTCCGGCGGTGATTTTTCCCAACCTATCGAGATCCGCGCAGAGGACGAGATCGGAACCCTGACCCGAACCTTCAACGACATGGGTTCCCGGCTGCACAGCACGCTGCAGGACATTGAAAACGAACGCAACAAGCTGGAGACCGTGTTTCGCCATATGACCGATGGTGTTCTGGCCTTTTCGGCGGATGGGACGGTGATTCAGCACAACCCGGCTGCGCTGCGTCTGCTGGGACTGACAACGGAGAACCCCGCGCCCCGTTTTGAAGATGTATTCGGCCAGCTGGTTCCGCTGGAGAAGGCAGCCGCACTGCAGGGCAGTCAGGTGATCGAAGCGGAAAAGGAGACCGGCAGCCGCAGCCTGGATATCTTTCTGGCTCCCTTCTACGGGGAAGGCGTACAGGGCGGCATTCTGGCGGTAATCCATGATGTGACGGCCCAGCGCCGCAGCGATGAACAGCGGCGGGAATTTGTGGCCAATGTGTCCCACGAGCTGCGAACCCCCATTACCAATGTGCGTTCCTATGCGGAAACACTGGTGGATGCGGGGGAAAGCCTGCCGCCGGACACGGCGAAGCATTTTCTGGGCGTGATCCTGTCGGAAAGCGACCGGATGACCAAGATCGTACAGGATTTGCTGGCACTGAGCAAATTCGACGCCGGGGAGACAGCCTTCAGCTTCCGCCGCTGCGACCTGCGGGAGGGTCTCCGCAGCGTTTACGAGGCCATGTCGCTGGATGTGAAGAAGCGGGGGCTCAGTCTGGATATGGAGCTGCCGGGGGATTCGGTTCTGGTCATGGGCGACCGGGCGCGGCTGGAACAGGTCATCATCAATATCACCACCAATGCGGTGCGTTACACACCCGAGGGCGGCAGAGTGACCATGGCTGTCCGTTCGGAGGGCGGAGAATCCGTGATCACCGTGTCGGATACCGGCATCGGCATCCCGGCAGAGGATATTCCGCATATTTTTGACCGGTTTTACCGGGTGGATAAGGCCCGTTCCCGGGCCATGGGCGGTACCGGTCTGGGCCTGAGCATTGCGTTTGAGATCGTCAAACGGCATCAGGGCCGCATTGAGATTCAAAGTCAGGTGGGCGTGGGCACTGTGATGACCGTCCGTCTGCCCGCTCTGCAGGAGGATGTGATACATGCAGATGTGGAAGCAATCTAGGGAACTGCTGAAAAACCTGCTGATCCTGCTGCTGTCCGCCTCCGCACTGTTTCTGATGTGGAAGAGCAATGTGTTCTCCGTGGTTCTGCCGGAGGAGAACGGTACTTCGGCAGCGAAGTCAACGGAGGGAGTGCTCAGCATCCATGAAGCGGCACAGCCGATGACGGCAGTTGTCACCGGCTCCGGCGGTCTGCGTTACGGCGCGAAATATGACCCCGCTGCCATCGGAAGCCTTTACACCGATTTCAGCGCCGACCTGTCCGAAGCACTGGGCTCCGGCAGCGGGCCGGTTCAGATCAGCGAGAAAAGCTGGCGAAAGCTGCTGTGCGGAAAAGGCCTGTATCTGGATTACGGCTGTTCCCTGCCGCTGGAGCTGCTGGCAGAGTGGCTGGGCGTCAGTGCACCGTGGGCAGAAGGACGCAGCGCCAGAAGCATTTTGCTCTCCGGTGCGGAGGATGACACGGTGGTGCTGAGCTGGTGGGACGGGAAAAAATACACCAGCTGCCGCAGTGCCGCAGGGTGGCTCAGCCTGTCCGTAAGATTGGAGAGCTATTTTCCCAACGGTGCGGAATTCGCCTTTGAGTCTGCCGGACTGCAGGATGCCGCGCCCTATGAGCTGCTGCTGGAGAACCTGCCTGACCTGTCCGCCGCTGCGGCGGTGACGGAACAGCAGACGGCGGCGGGTGTTCTGGCAGAGCAGTTCGGACTGAACCTCAGCGTTACCGGGTTTTACGAGGAAAGCGACGGAACGCTGGTTTATCCGGGTGAAAACGCGGTTTTCCGCCTATATTCCACCGGCGAGATCCGGATCAGCGCGCCGGAGGGACTGCATCTGGCCCCGGCAGATCGGATCAGCGCCTTTGTGGAGCAGGTCCGTCGGCTGCTGGAGCAGGTTCGAGGCTGTCTTGGCGGCGAAGAAACGCTGCGTCTGGCTGACTTTGCGGTGACGGAGACCGGCGCGGAGGTTCGGTTCTGCTGCTGTCTGGAGGGACTGCCGGTTACGCTTGCGGAGGGTTATGCCGCGTGGGCCGTGTGGGACGGCGGCGGGATCACCGAACTCAGCGTACTGCCCCGCAGCTATCATCTGGCGGAGCCGATTACCGGGATTCTGCCGGAAAAACAGGCGGCAGCAGCGGCAGGCAGCCAGAAACGCGGCAGCGAAGCGCTGCTCACCCTGTATGACAGCGGAAAGGAACGGGCGGAGCCGCTGTGGGCGGTTCGCTAGGGAGGGAGCATGGATAACGGAAAGCTGAAAAATATCGTGATCCTGATCCTCCTGCTGCTGAATCTGGCCTTCGGCAGCCTGCTTCTGATACAACGCATGGATGAAGCCGCCGGACAGGCCCAGACCAGAACCGAACTGATCCAGGTTTTGAAGGGACTGGGGGTTTCGCTGGAAGCGGAGCTGCCGCAGGAATCGAATCTGTACCTGTGGGAGCTGAGCCGCGATCTGGAAACGGAAGCCAATCTGTGTATGAGTCTTCTGGGTACCGGAGAAGGTCAAGATCAGGGCGGAAATATCTGGTATTATGAGAATGAAAATGGCTGGGCATGGTTTCGCGGCGGCGGGAGCTTTGAGCTGCTGCTGAAGAACGCCGGCCTGAATCTGGAACAGCGGCTGCAGGAAACGGGAATCGGTGCGGTTCGGGAGAAGGACAGCTATATCTGCCGTCTGGACGGGGTCCCGGTGTTTAACTGCCGTTTTACTCCCGGTGTGCGGGACGGCGGCATCTATCTGTCCGGCCGTGTGCTGACCGGAAAGCCGGAGCGGGGCGAAGCGGTTCCGGAGCATGACGGGGCAACGCTGCTGCTGCGTTTTCACGATCTGGTGCAGGCTTCCGGCGGCGTTTACTCCGCCATTGAGGAGATCACCTCCGGGTATATGCTGATCAACACCGCTGCGGGTATGGAGCTGACGCCGGTGTGGCAGCTGCGGACAAACGGCGGAACCTGGTATCTGTCCCTGCGGGACATCACACTGGTTTCCGCAGGCTGAGGGAACACGGAAAAATCGTAAATTCTTCAAATATGACTTTACAAGGTGAAACGCAATCTATATAATGTTTATTCGCAAAATAGGGAAAACCCGGCACGGAACCGCACAGCGGCTGCCGCCGGTGGGGGTATATCTTGACGCAGATTGTTATTCACGGCGGAAAACGCCTTTTCGGTAAGGTGGAGATCAGCGGTGCGAAAAACGCGGCCGTTGCCATTCTGCCTGCCACATTTCTGGTGGACGGTATTTGCCGTATCGACAATATGCCGCAGATCAGCGATGTGTCGGTGCTGCTGGAAAGCATGGCCGACATGGGCGCAGGCATAACCCCGGTGAGCCAGGTGGCCACGGAGATCGACTGCCGGGATCTGCGCTATCGGGAACCGAAAGCGGCTATGGGCGAGATCCGCGCCTCTTATTATTTCATCGGTGCCATGCTGGGTCGGTTCGGCAAGGCCAAGGTTCCGATGCCCGGCGGCTGCGATTTCGGCGTGCGTCCCATTGATCAGCATCTGAAAGGCATGCGGGCCATGGGTGCGGATGTGAAGGTGGAGGACGGCCATGTGGTAGCGGAGGCCCGGGATGGGCGGCTCCACGGCGCCAACATCTATCTGGATGTGGTCAGCGTGGGTGCTACCATGAATATCATGCTGGCCGCCGCGCTGGCAAAGGGCAAGACCGTAATCGAGAACGCGGCGCGGGAGCCGCATATTGTGGATCTGGCCAACTTCCTGAATGCCATGGGCGCGGATGTCCGCGGTGCGGGCACCAGCGTGATTCGTGTTTTCGGTGTAGACAGCCTCCACGGCGGAAGCTATTCCATTATTCCGGATCAAATTGAGGCCGGTACCTATCTGGCGGCGGTAGCCGCCGCCGGCGGAGATGTGCTGGTGCAGAATGTGATCCCCCGGCACCTGTTTTCCATTACCGCCAAGCTGATCGAGATGGGCGCGGAGGTGCTGGACATGGGAGACGCGGTTCGAATCCGCCGTGAGGGAAAACTGCACTGTGCCAATGTGAAAACCATGCCTTATCCCGGCTTCCCCACGGATATGCAGCCGCAGATCGTCACCTGTCTCAGTGTGGCAGGCGGCATCAGCATGGTGACGGAGGACGTGTGGGACAACCGTTTCAAGTATGTGTCTGAACTGCAGAAAATGGGCGCCAACATCCATGTGGATGGGAAATCTGCCGTGATTCAGGGTGTAGAGGCTCTCTCCGGCGCCGCCGTCCGTGCCTGCGATCTGCGTGCCGGTGCGGCCATGGTCATTGCGGGTCTGTGCGCGAAAGGCACCACACGGATCCGGGAAATCCACCATATTCAGCGCGGCTATGAAGGTCTGCTTTCCAAGCTGCAGGGTCTGGGTGCGGAGATTTTCGAGCAGGAAGAAGCCGAGTAAAGAAAGGTCCGGCAGCGGGCGGCGCGCCCAGGCGTATCACAGCCTGATATACTGTGCTTTTGCGTGGCCATGATATTGTGTTTCAGGCGGATTCCACCGAAGCATCCGAGAATCGGTACTTTGGCGGAATCCGCTTTTCACAGGATGCGTCCTTCCTGCCGATAACAGAGATATGACATATGTAAGCTTTGCCAGCGGTTCCTCCGGAAACTGCGCCCTGATCCGGGGCGGCGGGGTGAATCTGCTGATTGACGCAGGGATCTCCCTCCGGCGTATCCGGCAGGGACTGATGAGCGTGGGATTGGATGTGTGCGATCTGGACGGCATCCTTGTGACCCATGAGCATATCGACCATACTGCGGGTCTGAAGGTGCTGAGCAAGCATTTCGATACCCCGGTGTACCTGAGCCGGGGAACGGCGGAGGCTCTGCTGCGGGAGGAAAAATGCGCCGGAAAAAATCTGCGTCCCCTGCCGGATGTGCCGGACTGGAATCTGGGAGAGCTGCGGATTCTGGGTGTTCCCCTGAGCCATGACGCGGCACAGCCGCTGGGATACCGGATCGAAGGAGAGAAAAGCGCCATGGCAGTGCTGACCGATCTGGGCGTGGTGACGGAAGCCGTGCAGAAGGCAGCCCGTGGCTGCCGGTTTGCGGTGGTGGAGACCAACCATGACCTGAATATGCTGCGCTGCGGGCCATATCCAGCCGCACTGCAGCGGCGCATCGCCGGGGATCACGGGCATCTGAGCAATGAAGCGGGTGCGGCCCTGTGCCGGGAGCTGATGGCATACGGGGCGGAAGCGCTGCTGCTGGGGCATCTGAGCCGGGAAAACAATCTGCCGGAGCTGGCGCTCCGGGCGGTCAGACAGGAAGTGGGGGACGCGCTGCGCGTGGAAGCAGCGCCCCGGGATACCTTCAGTTCGGAGTTTTCGATATGCTGAATATAAAGATCATCTGTGTTGGAAAACTGAAAGAAAAGTTTTATCTGGCTGCGGCGGCAGAGTATCAGAAGCGGCTGACCACCCTTTGCCGTCTGGAGATCGAGGAACTGCCGGAGAGCCGTCTCAGCGCGGAGCCTTCTGCGGCGGAGATTTCCGCGGCGCTGAAAAAGGAAGCGGAGAGCATTCTGCTGCGGGTTCCCGCCGGTGCGGTGACGGTGGCCATGTGCATCGAGGGGCGGGAGCTGGACAGCGTGAAGTTCTCACAGATGCTGGATATGTGTGCCCTGAACGGGAAAAGTAAGATCTGCTTCCTCATCGGCGGCTCCGTGGGACTGGATGAGGAACTGAAACAGCGGGCAGACCTGCGAATCAGCATGTCGCCCATGACCTTTCCGCATCATCTGGCCCGTATCATGCTGCTGGAGCAGATTTACCGTGGCTTCCAGATCAGCAGCGGGTCCAAATACCATAAATGAATCGAATGAAGGAGTGAACACCCATGTCATGGTGTCCGGAATGCAAAAAAGAACTGCCGGGGGAGACGGAGATCTGCCCTGTCTGCGGCGGTCTGACGGAATCGAAGATGCCCAGACCCCAGACCTGCAGCGGGGACTGCGCCAGTTGTACCCAGCACTGTGAGGATGAGGAAGAATGCGGGGACTGCGATCCCGGCATCTGGCCCAGCAACGATGACGGGACTCCGGTGAAGCCGGTGCGTCTGATGACCGTCACCGGTACGCAGGTGGACTATCAGATGGCAGTGACCCAGCTGCAGAGCTTCGGTGTGCCGGTGGTGGGCACCTTTACGCCGGACGGGGCGCTGAGCAAGGTCATTCTGGGTTTCGCCGGAACCGGCATGGATATTCTGGTGCCGGAAACCATGGCGGAGCTGGCGCGGGAACTGATGAAACCCGTGGAGGAGGAAAACACATGACCGGCCGGGAGGAATACCTGCGCTGGCTGCAGGCAGATACGCTGACGGAGGAGGAACGGCAGGAGCTGGAAGCCATCCGGGAACAGCCGCAGGAGATCCGGGAGCGTTTTTTTGCCCCCCTCAGCTTCGGTACTGCCGGTCTGCGGGGCATCATGGGCGCCGGGATCCGGCGGATGAACGGGCACGTGGTAGCACAGGCTACCCGCGCACTGGGACTGCTGATGCTGCGGCAGGACAGCCGTGCATCGGAAAAGGGCGCTGTGGTCTGCTTTGACTGCCGCCTGCACAGCCGGGAATATGCGGCCATTGCCGCTGTGGTACTGGCGGAGCTGGGCATTCGGGTCAGCCTGTTTGAAACGCTGCACCCCACTCCGGAGCTGAGCTTTGCCATCCGGGAGCTGGGCGCACTGGCCGGTATCAACATCACAGCCAGTCACAACCCCAAGGAGTACAACGGTTATAAGGTCTATTGGGAGGACGGGGCACAGCTTCCGCCGGAGCACGCCGCTCAGGTGGCCGCGATCATGGCGGAGATCGACCCGCTGAGGCCGCTGCCGCGCATTTCTCTGCCCGCCGCCATAAAAGACGGGCGCATCCGTCTGCTGGGTGCAGACATGGATGAGCGATTCCTGACCCGGGTGCTGGAGCGGAGCATCGACAGGGACGCGGTGAAGAATGCCGCGCTGCGGATCGTCTACACCCCCTTTAACGGTGCCGGTGCAAAGCTGGTGCCGGAGGCACTGCGGCGGCTGGGCGTGGAACACCTGTTCTGCGTTGCGGAGCAGATGGAGCCGGATGGCACTTTTCCCACGGCGAAGAACCCGAACCCGGAGTTCGAGATCGGCTTCGAACGGGCGCTGCTGCTGGCAAAGCAGGTTGATGCGGACCTGATCATCGGCACTGATCCGGATTCCGACCGGCTGGGTCTGATGGTGCGCCGCGGCAAGGGCGACTATCAGCTGCTCACCGGTAATCAGGTGGGCGTACTGTTTCTGGACTACCTTTGTACTGCGGGACTTCGGAAGGGTACGCTGCCCCCGCGTCCCATGGCACTGAAAAGCATTGTTTCCTCCGAAATGACCCGGGCGGTGGCAGACCATTACGGCGTCGGCATGGAGGACACCTTTACCGGCTTCAAGTTCCTTGCAGAGCGGATGAAGCAGCATGAGAATGACGGAGTTTCCGTGATCTTTGCCTATGAGGAGGCCATTGGCTATGCCTTCGGTACCTTCGTGCGGGATAAGGATGCGGTGACCGCTTCCGTCATGGCAGCGGAGATGGCCTCTGTCACGGCACTCCGGGATAAGACACTGCTGGACCGGCTGGAGGAGCTGTATGCGCTGCTGGGTCGGTATGAGGAAAACACCATCAGTCTGGTCATGCCCGGCGTGGACGGACTGGAGAAAATGGGGAAGCTGATGGAACGCCTCCGCAGTCTGCCGCCGGAAACGCTGGGCGGAGAGCGGGTGAGCTGCCTGCGGGATTACCGCAGCGGCGAAGCCCGGTATGCAGACGGGCACACCGAGACGCTGGCCATGAAGGATTCGGATGTGCTGTATTTTGTACTGGAGGACGGCAGCCGCTTTATCGTCCGTCCCAGCGGCACGGAGCCGAAGATCAAGTGCTACCTGATGGTAAAGGGCGAAGACGCGGCGGACTGCCGCCGGAAGCTGGAGAAGCTTGCCGGAGAGGCGAACCGTCTGGCGGAAGGTTGACAAGCACGCCGGATACCGATATAATCCCGATATGAGAGAAAGGAAGTGTCACCATGTCCGAGCTTGGCTATGTATATGATATCCAGAAGTTTTCCGTTCATGACGGACCCGGCATCCGTACCACCGTGTTTCTGAAGGGCTGCCCGCTGCACTGCCTCTGGTGCCACAGTCCGGAAAGCCAGAGCTTTGGCTCCGATCTGGCCTTTATGGAGCTGCGCTGCATCGGCATGGGGTACGGCGCTCCCTGCAAGGCAGCCTGCGATCAGGGCGCGATCACCGAGGGAGAGACCAAGGAGGACATCAAGGAACAGAAAATGGTCACCTACCCGGCCATTGACCGCAGCAAGTGCAACACCTGCCTGAAATGCGTTGCCGCCTGTCCCAGTACCGCCCTGTATGACCCCCGCCAGCCTAAGACGGTGGAGGAAGTCATGCAGAAGGTTTCGCAGGATCGGAAGTTCTATGCGAAATCCGGCGGCGGCGTGACCATCTCCGGCGGCGAACCCATGAGCCAGTTCCCCTTTACGCTGGCGCTGGCCAAGGCCTGCAAGGCGGAGGGCTTCACCGTGGCACTGGATACCACCGGCTTTGCCCCCACGGAGCATTATCTGGAGATCCTGCCCTATATCGACCTGTTCCTGTATGATCTGAAGCATATGGATTCCTATCATCATCAGAAGCTGACCGGCGTACCCAATGAGCTGATCCACAAGAACGCCCGGGTTCTCTGCGAGGCGGGCGCACGGTTTCAGGTGCGTTACCCCATGATCCCCAAGCTGAATGCCACGCCGGAGAATGTGAAAGCCACGGCGGAGTTCTGCGTGGAGATTCAGAAGGGAATTGATGTGGTGCAGCTGCTGCCCTACCATAAGCTGGGCAAGATGAAGTATGACCGGCTGGGAATCAAATACCGGCTGACCAATCTGGAGCCGCCTACCGATGAGTTTATGCAGGAATCGCTGAAGCTGTTTCAGGATATGGGCCTGAACGCCATGATCCACTGATCCGGCTGACCCGGACTTTCATTCATAAGATACAATTGGAGCCTTCTCAAAACACTGTTTTGAGAAGGCTCCGCCTTTATTCACTCAGATAGTATCCGCCGCCGCGGCGGGTGCAGAGCAGCACCGGGTTTGCAGGGTCGTCCTCCAGCTTTTCACGGAGACGGCGGACAGCCACATCCACCGCCCGGGTGTCGCCGTAATAGTCGTAATTCCACACCTGATTCAGCAGCTGTTCCCGGGAGAACACGGTTCCGGGCGAGGCAGCCAGCAGACGGATCAGCTCATATTCCCGCTGGCTCACATCCAGCGGCCTGCCGTCCTTCATGACCGTCTGCCGCCCGGTATCCACGGTGATGCGCCCGGAGCCAAGCGCCGGTGCAGCCTCCGCCTGCGGTTCCTCCATAGCGCCCTGACGGCGCATGTTGGTGCGGACCCGGGCCAGCAGCTCCCGGACGGAGAAGGGCTTCACCACATAATCGTCTGCGCCCAGATCCAGACCCATGACCCGATCCTGTTCCTCCTCCCGGGCGGTGAGCATGATGATCGGCGTCAGCCGGTCGGTTTTCCGCAGCTCCCGGCAGACGGAAAACCCGTCCATATGGGGCAGCATCACATCCAGAAGAATCAGATCCGGATGCCCGGTCTGCGCCTGTTCCAGTCCGTCGCGGCCGTCGTAGGCGGCAAGCACCTCATAACCCTCCCGCTCCAGATTGAACCGCAGGATCTCCACGATGCTCTGCTCGTCGTCCACCACCAGTACCCGTTTTGCCATGCTCAGTTCTCCTTGTCCAGCAGATGCTTTGCCCGCAGCAGAACAGCCAGCGTTTTCGCATCGTCAATGCGCCCGTCCAGCGCCATTTCCCATGCCTCCCGGAAGGGCAGCTTCACGGTGTTCAGAAATTCACCGTCATCCAGATCCTGCTCTCCGGCAGTCAGCTCCCGGGCCAGATAGAGATAGAGATTTTCCGTGAGAAAACCGGGACTGGTGACGATGGGACCCAGATCGTCCCAGCTTTCGGCGGTGAAGCCGGTCTCCTCCCGCAGCTCCCGTTGGGCGGCAGGGAAGGGCTCCTCGCCGGTTTCCAGCTTTCCGGCCACGGCTTCCAGCAGCACGCGGCCATGGGCATAGCGGAACTGCCGCACCAGCGTGATATTCCCGTCCCGATCTACCGGCAGGATCACCACGCCGCCGTTGGAGTGTACCAGATCCCGGCGGCCAGGGCGTCCGTCCGGCAGAAGGATACTGTCCTTTGTCACGGTAAAGACCACGCCCTTGTAGATCTCCTCGCTTGAAACCTTCTTTTCCGTCAAATCCATCGGGTTCACTCCTGTTCCATCCATTTTTTCAAAGCGTCCGCCATAGCGGTATTGCCCTCGCTGGCCTGATTGCTCAGGTATTTCTGCACATCCCGCTTCCCGGCGCCCTTGTCCTCTTTCCGCTTCTCAAAATCACTGAGCTTTTCCCGGTAGCCGCAGACGCAGACAAACATCCGTTTATCCCCTTCGCCGCGCAGCTCCAGCTTCTTGTGACAGTTGGGGCAGCGGGCATTGGTCACCACGCTGAGACTTTTCCGGTAGCCGCAGTTCCGGTCAGGACAGACCAGCAT
Organism: Clostridiales bacterium UBA1774; assembly: GCA_002314635.1. Taxonomy (GTDB): domain Bacteria; phylum Bacillota; class Clostridia; order Oscillospirales; family Oscillospiraceae; genus UBA1774. Next base: position 21,395 of record DCGQ01000049.1, on the reverse strand, counting down.
TTTATTGCCCTTCTTTCCGGTGACGGACAGCAGGAACTGGCCGCAGTCCGGGCAGCGCTCCTTGGTCACATTGTCGTGCCGATAGGATTTTTCACTGGCCTTCACTTCGTTGACCAGTTGGGCAGCGTAGGCCTTCATCTCTTTGATGAATGCGTCCGGCCGCTCCTGCCCGGCGGCGATGGCGCTGAGCCGGTTTTCCCACTTCGCGGTCATCTGCGGACTGCGAAGCTCCTCCGGCACCAGCGAAACCAGCTGGGTGCCCTTGGAGGTGGGGATCAGGCTCTTGCCGCTGCGCTCGGCATAGAAGGCGGAGAGCAGCTTTTCGATGATGTCCGCCCGGGTGGCGGGAGTTCCCAGACCGCCGGTTTCCTCCAGCGTTTTCCGGTCGTCCCCCTGAGCGGCGGGATGCTCCATGGCGGTGAGCAGCGTCGCCTCCGTATAACGGGCGGGCGGCGCGGTCTTACCCGTGACCACCTTCACGGTTTTCAACTCTACCAGCTGGCCCTGCTGCAGACCGGGTAGGTTCTGCCGCTGTTCTTCGTCCTCGTCCTCTTCGGAAACGCTCTGATAGGCGGCGTGCCAGCCTTCGTCCAGAACCCGGCGGCCTTTGGCCACCAGTGTTTCCGTGCCGCACTGGAGGGTCATTTCAATTTCCTCATAGCTGAAAGGCGGCAGCAGCACCGCCAGAAAGCGGCGGGCCACCAGATCATAGATATTCTGCTCCGGGCCGCTCATATAGCGGAAATCCGCCGGTTCCTCTGTGGGCAGAATGGCATGGTGATCGGTCACCTTGGCGTTGTTCACCAGATACCGGGTCTGCAGCGGACGGCTTCGCAGCAGCTGATTCACCAGCTGGGCGTAGGAGCCGAAGCGCATGGACATGAGCCGCTCCGGCAGCGTGGGCACCACATCATCGGAGATGTAGCGGCTGTCGGTGCGGGGATAGGTGAGTACCTTGTGATGCTCATACAGGCTCTGCATCAGGTTCAGCGTTTCCTTGGCGGTATAGGTGTATTTTTTATTCGCGTCCCGCTGCAGCTCGGTGAGGTCATAGGCGGCGGGGGGCGGCGTCTGCTTATACTGCTTTTTCAGGGTGACGATGCGGGCCTGCTTCCCGACCAGCTTCTGCACCAGCGCTTCTGCCTGTGCTTTGTCGCTGATGCGGGCCTGATTGCGCTTATCCCGCCAGGAGGCGGAGAAACCCAGCCCGGTGCGGGCGGAAACCGTGTAGTATTCCTGCGGCACAAAGCGACGGATCTCCTCCTCCCGCTGCACCAGCATGGCCAGCGTGGGGGTCTGTACCCGACCGGCGGAGAGGGAAGCACCGTGCTGGCAGGTCAGCGCTCTCGTCACGTTCAGACCCACATACCAGTCCGCCTGACTGCGGGCCTCTGCCGCCTGATACAGCCGGTCGTAATCCGCAGCGGGGCGGAGGTTCTGAAAACCCTCCCGAATGGCTTTGTCCGTCTGAGAGGAAATCCAAAGCCGCCGGGTCTTGCCGCGCCACCCGGCCTTTTCCATGATCCATCGTGCCACCAGCTCGCCCTCGCGGCCTGCATCGGTGGCAATGATCAGTTCGCCGATATCCGGACGCTTCAGCAGACCCTGTACCACCCGGAACTGCCGCCCGGTTTCGGGAATGACCACCAGCTTCCGCTTTTCCGGCAGCATGGGCAGCGTTTCCAGATCCCAGCTTTTGTACTTTTTATCGTATTCCTCCGGGTCTGCCAGCGTGACAAGGTGACCCAGCGCCCATGTGACCAGATAGGAACCGCCTTCCAGATAGCCTTCCCCGCCCCGGTTTGCGCCCAGAACGCGGGCAAGCTCCTTGCCAACGGAGGGTTTTTCCGCCAGTACCAGCGTTTTTGACATAATGTTGCCTCCTGCGGGAGATGATGAATGGCAGATTTCCTGCCGGGGAATTTACTGCAGCGCCTCGATCAGCCGCTCCACAGCCAGCTTTACATTGGTTTCGGCGGTGGCAAGGTTCAGGCGGATGTGGGCATCCTTTCTGCCTTCCAGATAAGCGGTCAGATCGCCCTGACTGCGGGTGGCGGTGGGGAAGAACTGACTGCCCCAGTCTACCGCCAGACGGCACTTGTGCAGCACCACATCCCGGAGATCATCCGGGGTCAGGTAGGCACTCAAATCCACCCACTGGAGATAGGTACCCTCCAGCGGACTGACCACGGCCTTGGGCAGCGCCTTGGGAAGCGTTTCCTCCACATACTTAGCGTTCAGCCGCAGGGTCTCCAGACAGCCGTCCAGCCATGCTTCGCCGCCGGTGTAGGCGGCTTCGATGGCCACAAAGCCGGTCATATTGGCGTTGAAGCCGGTGAAAGGCTTGGTGAACCGGTCATACTGCTTCCGGATTTCCGGGTCGGGTACGATGGCCATGGAATGGCTCAGACCGGCCAGATTGAAGGTCTTGCTGGCAGCGGTGAGCATGACGGTGAACTTCTCGCAGGGATAGGCGCTGAGCGTGGGCGTGTGCTTCTCCGTCAGCTCCAGATCGTGATGGATCTCATCGGCGATCACATAGACGCCGTGCTTCTCGCAGATGCGGAGCAGCTCCGCCAGCTCTTCCTTCTTCCAGATGCGGCCCACCGGGTTGTGGGGGGAGCAGAGCACAAAGGCGTGCACATTGTTGGCCACGATCTTTGCCTCAAAGTCGGCGTAGTCGGGGGTGTAGTAACCTTTTTCGTCCTTCTTCAGCATGGAGCAGACCAGCTTGCGGCCGGTGTCTGCCACCGCGTCCATGAAGGGGTAGTAGCAGGGAGAGAGAATAATCACGCCGTCACCCGGCTGCGTCAGTGCGCCGATGAAGCGGTAAATGCCCACCACCACGCCGGGGGTGTAGCGGATCCAACTCTGCTGCACCTGCAGACCGTGGCGCTTCTCTTCCCAGTCGATGAAGCTCTTATAGTAGGAAGGCTTGGGGAAGGTGTAGCCATAGGTGTTCATGGCGACCATTTTGCCCATGGCCTCCTGCACGCTGTCCGGGCAGCGGTAATCCATATCCGCGACCCACAGCGCGATCAGGTCTTTTTCACGGAAGCTCATTTCCATGCCGTCCCATTTGGCACAACCGCTGCCCCGCCGATCCCAACAGTATTGTTTCTCAAATTCCGTCATGATGTTCCTCCTGATGTATTCCTTATTTTGTATCAGCGAATGAAATTCGTAGGCGTAAACGGCTCTCTTGCCGGGTATTCGACCCCGGCCTGTTTTCCGGCTTCGATGCATTTCAGCAGCCATACCATGTTGCGGCCCAGCGTGCGCATGGTCTGCATACCCTCCAGATCCTGCCGGACCTCGTCCGGTGTGTTGCCGTGTACCACATTCCAGTACTGGCTGCTGACGATGGGCATTCCGGAGATGGTGAAGTATTTGTTCAGCACATCGAAGGACGCAGTGCCGCCGCTTCTGCGGCAGCTGAGCACGGCAGCACCGGGCTTGCCCGCGAAGGAACGCTTGGCATAGAACACCCGATCCAGCATACTGTGCAGATTACCGGCAGGTCCGGCGAAATGCACCGGGGAGCCGAAAATCACGCCGTCAGCGGCGTTGATGGCGTCGATCAGGCTGTTCACGCCGTCATCCGGCAGGATACAGTGCCCGTCCCGGCAGCCGCGGCAGCCGGTGCAGCCATTGACCGCTTTATTGCCGATCCAGAAAAGCTCCGCTTCCGCGCCGCATTCCCGGATGGCCTTGGCCGCTTCCTCCAGTGCAGTGGCCGTACAGCCGTTTGCATGGGGAGAACCGTTTACCAGTAAAACTTTCATATTCGTTTCCTCCTGTTTCTTTTGCAATCAGGACTGCACCGCGCAGCCGCCGTGTGGTGTACTCCTGATTGTAAAAAAGGGCGTGCTGCGGTTGGCAACACGCCCCATTTCTGTGTGATCTTAGCCCTTGTAGCCTTCCCAGATGTTGGAGAGGAACGCAGTAGCTTCTTCCACGGTGATGTCTCTGTCAGCGAACACCGGGCACTTGGGCCACAGGTGACGGGCAGCGACAACCAGGGGAGCGCCGGAGAGAACCATTTCCTTGGTGGCGCCATAACCGGCAAGGGTCTTGACGTTGCAGGCGTGCATCATGGCATGGATGGTATCGCCGATCTTCTCAGCGACTTCCATGTTGGTCTCTTTGCCGGTCAGCTCAACGCGCATGGCCTCGGCGATCTTCAGGATCTCGGCGGGCACGGTGTCGGCCATCAGCTTGAGCAGCTCGGGGGTGACCCAGGAGCACTCGATGCCGTGAGGCGTATGGCAGGTGGCGGACAGAGCATCGCAGGTGGCATGACCCAGCTGGATGTCGGTGTCAACGAAGGCCAGACCGGCCCAGTTGGAAGCCAGAGCCATCTCGCTGCGGGCTTCCAGATTGTCGCCGTGCTCATAGCACTCGACCAGGTTGTCACGCACGCGGCGCAGAGCGCTGAGAGCCAGCAGCTCGGAATGGGGGTTGCGGAAGGTGCCGGTGATGGACTCGATGCAGTGAGCCATCACGTCGAAGCCGGCCTGAGCGGTGACGGACGGGGGGCAGGTCAGGGTCAGCTCGGGATCGATGATGCCGATGGTGGCATGGATGAAGATAGCCTGCTTCTGGCCGGTGGTCTCGTCGGTGATGACGGAAACCATGGTGCCCTCGGAGCCGGAGCCGGAGGTGGTGGGAGCTAGCAGGATCGGTACCTTCTCAGGCTGCATGGTGGGAGGAGGTGGCGGCAGATACTTCTCGATCTTGGTTTCCTTCAGATCCAGCAGCAGAGCCACGGCCTTGGCCAGGTCCATGCAGGAGCCGCCGCCGATGCCCAGAACGGCGTCGCAGCCTTCGTTGATGGCGAACTCAGCGGCCTTGTTGATCAGGCCGGAGGGAGCATCGGGCTTCACATCGTTCCAGTAAACGAAGTCGATGCCATTGGCCTTCAGACTGGCTTCCGCCTTGACGGTGCCGCCGGCCTTGGTCACGTTGGGGCCGCAGACGAACAGCAGCTTCTTGCAGCCGAAGTTCTTCAGTTCCTCACCAACGGTGCCGATTGCGCCCGCGCCGAAAATGACGGGGTTCAGCTGGGTATACTTGAAAATGCCCATGTTAGTGTATCCTCCTTAGATTAGTAATATAAGAATCTGCAATTTATAAAAGGCTTTCGCCGTTTATACGGTATAAAAACAACGGAGGCGGTTCGGACTTACAGTTCGAGGATCCGGTATCCGGCACAGTTGATGATGCGGATGCCGTTTTCCTCGAAAATGCCGGTTTTCGTGGCGGGACTGCCGGAGGTGTGCAGATGGCCGAACAGATGGAGACTGGGCCGGTTCTGCTCGTGAATCAGGCGGAAGCTCTCAAAACCCTCGTGGAACCCGTGCCCGTCTCCGATCCCCTGTGCCGGAGCGTGAGAGATGAAGATATCCAGCGATTTGTCCCTTTTCATGTCGCTCTGCAGGCGCTTGACCCGCTTCAGCATCTGCGCTTCGGAAAACTGCTGGGGGTTGGTAGGGTCAGTGCCCAGACAGCCGCCCAGACCGGCAATGCGAAGTCCCTTGTATTCCACCACCGTGCCGTCTACACACTGGCAGCCCAGCGGCGGCTTCCGCTCGTAATCGTTGTCGTGGTTGCCGTGCACATAGAACAGGGGAGCGGGAATCATGGTCACAAGATAGCTCAGATAGCTGGCCTTCAGATCGCCGCAGGAGATCATCAGGTTCACGCCGCGAAAAACCTCCGGGTCAAAATGCTCCCAGATGAACTTGCTCTCCATGTCACTGACCGCCAGAATCCGGATCGGCGGCCTTTCCGGACGGTCTGCACCGCCGGAACGGTCGGCATTATGCCGCTTCGGTACGAAAAACACGATCAGTCCTCGTGATGATGGCAGCAGTCACCATCGTGGTGATGCTCATGTTCATGTTCGTGTTCATGGTGATGGTGGTGCTCGCACTCGTGCAGATAGGTGCACCACTGGCCAAACTGCCCGATGACGGCGGCGGACATGCCCTCCAGCCGATCCTCCACCGCCTCCAGTTCTCCGCCGAAGACGATGACGGTGATGCCGATTTCCGCGTCATGGGTTCCTTCGGGCAGTGCGCTGCCCTTGCTCTCCACGCTGCCGCCGGTGGTGGACAGCATCCTCGCGTCATCACCGCCCCAGCTGAGGTAGGCTTTGGCGTGGCCGATGAGCATGTCCTGCTCCTCCGCCCACAGCACGGTAACGGCCAGCTGCTTCGTCACTTCCTCCTCCGCACGGGAAAGGGAGACATCGTGCAGCGTGAATTTGGCAGAGGCGACATGGGCCTCCTCGTGGTCTCTTGCATTGATGTTGACCCGAATCATCCTTCTCTGCCTCCTTTATTCGTCTAAAAATGCCCAGATCTGATCGTCCATGGGCTGGTTGGCAACCACCTGCCAGATCCGGGAAGCCGGATTATAGCGGTGAAGCTCACCCTCGATGGCATCGGCCTCGGCCTTTTCCACCAGATCCACCTTGTTCAGCAGGATACAGTCCGCCGCGTCTACCTGTGCCTCGATCAGCTGTGCCATGTAAGCGTGCAGACGCTTCCAGCGCTTGGCGTCGGCCAGTGCCAGTATCTTCACCGGGATTTTAAAGCAGGTCTCCACACTGTCCCGGATCTGCCGAGGATAGGCTACGCCGGTGGCCTCGATGATGACCCATTCCGGGTCCACCGTCTTCTGTATGGTACGCAGATCGGCCAGCAGGTCGGCACCGCCGGTGCAGCAGGCGCAGCCGGCAAACAGCTCCTTTACCTGCAGACCCTGTGCTTTCAGAACCTTATCGTCAACGCCCACTTCGCCGATCTCGTTTTCAATGATCATCACGCTGGTGCCGTCCTTCCGGGAATTGCGCACCATGTAGGAAGCCATTTGCAGCAGAGCACTGGTCTTTCCGGAACCCAGAAACCCACTGAGCAGAAGAATCTTCATGAATGCCATCCTCCTATCTAATGTAATAGAATATACCATTCCGTCGCTGATGTCAACAAAAACGAACCGCCCGCCCCATGGGAAAATCGGCAAAACGCCGTTTCCCGTGGGACAGGCGGAGTATCATATGCGATTACCAGGTGCGCAGATTCCCGGAGGAACCGGTGGGCGCTGCTGTAGATGCAGAGGTATTCCCGTAATTCAGGTCATCGGTCAGATAATTCCCGGCGACCCAGCCGAAGTGACCGTTATAATACACCAGATACCAGCCGTTCTTCTCCGAAACGGCGCCGACCTTGGCCATGGAGGGGATCGAGGCCAGAACCTTGTAGCCGGTACCCGCGCCGGAGCGCATATTCAGATAGTCGGAGGCGGTGATTACATAGTAAACATAGTCCGAATACAGATCCTTTTCCGCAGGAACCATGCTCAGCTCCGGATATTTGCTCAGATCCAGCCAGAAATCGGTTCCGGAAGGAGCGGCGGAGGGACTGGGCACCGGCGTGGTTTCCGGATCCGGCTGCGTGGTGGGAGAGGCGGGGGTTTCCTCCGGGCTGTCCACAGGCGGCTCCGTAGGATCGGCACCGGGCGTTGCTCTGGGGGCAGCGGTGGGTTTGGCGGTAGGCGCTGCCGTGCTTACCGGCGGCTGATTATTGCCGCTGTCAGGCGCCGTATCCTTGCTGAAACGGACGATAAAGTACAGAAGGACGATGTTCAGCAGCAGACTGACGGCCAGCAGGACACAGAGAATCGCATTGTTGGACGAGGAAAAGGCCTTTTTCTTTTCCTGCTCTCTTTTTACGGGAACCGGCTTTGGCTCCGGCTGAGGCTTCGGTTCCGGCTCCGATTTCGGTTCCGGCTGAGGCTCGGCGACCGGTGTGATCCGGCGGGTCTCCTGACGGCTTACAGGCTCCGCAGCCGGTTTCGGTATGATCTTCTGCTGCACGATGGGTTCCGGCTTGGGCTCCGGTTTTGATTCCGGCACCTGATTCAGCAGGGTCTCCGTGGGAATATCGTCGTCCGCGCGGATATTCAGCTCGCTGACCGCATCCACAGCAGGCCCATAACCCTGCCGGGCGGATTTTTTCAGCCACAGCATGGCTTCGCGGGAACAGCGGTAGATTTCATCCTCGTCATTCGTATCCTTCAATCTGCGGCCGTAGTATTCCGCCAGATTATACTGGGCAACCATATTGCCGTTTTGCGCTTCTTTCAGCAGTTCATCCAGATTCATAGGGCACCTCCCGCTGTCAAATGTGAAATCGGGGACGGACGGGCGCTGCCGGACTGACTGCCGGACTGCACAACGCCGTCTTTGGTACTATTATACTAAACACAGGTGCAAAGTCAAGGAATCCAGGGAGTTTTTTGCGCTATTGCATCTGGGCGGTAAAAGTTATATACTATTCTGCCGCCATCCGAAACGGCGGAGAAAGGGCGGTGCTGCGGGTGCGGAAAAAGTGGACGGCGTGGGCCGGAACGGTATACCTCTGCGCTCTGTGCCTTGTGCTGCTGCCCGCTGTCCCGCTGCTGCCTGCAGGCGGCTATACGGCAATCACGCAGCTGAAATTCCGCCTGTATGCAGCGCTGACCGGGCTTTGGCTGCTGGGGGAATGCTGCTTCGGCAGGAGACGGAAATACCCGGCTGCACTGGCAGTCTGCGTGGGCGGCTGGCTTCTCTGGAGCCTGTTTTCCGCCTGCTGCAGTCCGTGGCGGAAAACGGCGTTCTTCGGCAGCGAACGCTGCGAAGGGATGCTCACGCTGCTGTGCTACGGTCTGAGCTGCATCCGGCTCAGCGGCACAAGGGTGCGGAAAAGACCGGTCATGACCTGCTTCCTCATGGGGATCCTGCTGCTGGACGCTGTGAGCATCCTGCAGCTTCTGGGCAAAAATCCGCTGGGTCTGTATCCGCCCGGCATGAGCTGGTATGACGCGAACCTGCGCTACAGCGGCGCTTATCTGGGCACCGTGGGCAATGCGGGACTGACGGGGGCGGTGCTGGCCGCTGCCTGCAGCCTGTTTTTCCTGCTGATCGTGCAGCGGGGCGGCGGATTCCGCCTGCTGATTTTGCCGATGCTGCCCACCGGCTGGGTATTGGGGCGGAGCTGTATGGACGGGCCGTTACTGGGCCTGCTGGCAGTGCTGGTGCTGGCCTTCCCCGTGCTGGTGCGGGACAGCCGCGCACTGGGCCGCTATCTTTACACAGCGGCGCTGCTGCTGACTGTCTTGCTGCTGCCGGAGCTGAAAGGCGAAGCGATGTTGCTGCTCCTGCTGGCCGCCGCGGGCATGGCGCTGGAAGCCGGGAAGCGCAGGCCGCTGGGCCGTCTGCCATTGGCGCTGACCATTCTGGCAGTGACCGCTGCCGTGCTGACGATTTACGGCTATACCGGCTGGCGCAGCACCCTGCGGGAAGCCTCTGCGCTGCTGCACGGGCAGGTTTCCCCGGATTTCGGCAGCGGACGCATCTACATCTGGCAGCGGGTTTGGGAACAGGTTTCCGGGCATCCGTGGTTGGGCACCGGGCCGGATACGCTGGGACTCTGGGAGCTTGCACCCTATGAATGGTATGCACAGGAGGCAGGGATTCAGGTCTACACCCGGATCGATGCTGCCCACAACGAATATTTGCAGACGCTGGCCTGTCAGGGCATTCCGGCTGCTCTGCTGCATCTGAGCCTGCCGCTGCTGGCACTGCGCCGATTCGGGAAATGCGGCTCCGCTGCTGCCGGAACAGCGCTGTGCTATGGCATTTTCGCATTGACGGGGATCTCCGCCTGTGCGGCCGCGCCGCTTTTCTGGGTGCTGCTGGCACTTGGGGAGCGGGATCACCGAGATTTTCTGGAGGATAAATATGACCCAGACCGGTAAAAGCGATTTTTCGCAGGGCAGTCTCAGCAGCAATATCCTGCGTCTGGCAGGGCCGATGACGCTGGCTCTGCTGGTCAATACGCTGTACAGCATCGTTGACCGGATCTATATCGGACATATGGCAGAGGGCGGCAAGCTGGCGCTCACCGGGATCGGACTGGCTGCGCCGATTCTGATGGTGATCAGCGCCTTTCAGAGCCTTTGCTCCACCGGCGGCTCGCCCCTGTTCTCCATTGCCCGGGGCGAACGGAACGAGGAGCGGGCAGCGCGGATCATGGGCAATGCCTATACGCTGCTGCTGGGCTTCGGAGTCCTGCTGACTGCCGCAGGCTATCTGTTCAAGGAGCCGATTCTATGGCGCACCGGGGCCAGCGCCGATACTTTTGCCTATGCCAACGACTACCTGAGCATCTATCTGGCGGGGACGGTGTTCGTGCTCACCGGTGTGGGCATGAATCCCTATATCAACGCACAGGGCTTCGGAAAGACCGGTATGTACACGGTTCTCATCGGCGCGGTGGTAAATATCCTGCTGGACCCGCTGTTTATCTTCGCTTTCCATTGGGGCGTAAAGGGTGCCGCGCTGGCAACGGTGATCAGTCAGATGGTTTCGGCGGTGTGGGTATTTCGCTTCCTCACCGGGAAAACGGCGCTGATCCGTCTGCGTCTGGGAAGCATGAAGCTGGACGGCAGTGTGGTAAAGCGAATGCTGGGACTGGGTGTTGCCGGTTTTGTGATGAGCTTTACCAATTCGGCGGTGAGCTTTGTCTACAATAACAGTCTGGCCCGGCTGGGAAACGATACCTATGTGGCGGTGATGACCATTATCAACTCCCTCCGGGAGCTGAGCTTCATGCCGGTTTCCGGTGTGACCGAGGGCGGCAAGCCGGTGCTGGGCTTCAATTACGGCGCGAAGCTCTATGACCGCTGCAAAAAGTGCATCCGCATCATGACCTTCATGGTGGCGGGCTACTGCTTCGTCATGTGGCTGACGCTGATGCTGGTGCCGGGTTTCTATGTGCGGCTTTTTAACAGCGACCCGGAGCTGCTGACCGTGGGCATCTACGGTGTGCGGCATTATTACGCCATGTTTTTCTTCATGACCTTCCAGATGGTGGGTCAGAATGTGTTCACCGCGCTGGGACTGGCGAAACGGGCCGTATTCTTCTCCCTGCTGCGGAAGTTTATCATCCTCCTGCCGCTGATCCTGCTGATGCCCGGCATTACCGGACTGGGGGCGGACGGCGTGTTCTGGGCGGAGCCGGTGAGTCAGATCATCGGCGGAACCGCCTGCTACACCACCATGTTCTTCACCGTCTACCGGCGGCTGGGGAAAACCCAACGGCTCTGAAATCTGCGTATTCTTTTATTTTACTATATATTAAGAGGTATTTATGAATCTGGCTGATTGCTTCCTTCCCGGCGAAATTCTGATCCCCCGCAATGTTGACCTGCAGCGCTGGTCCGTCATCGCCTGTGACCAGTTCACCTCTGATCCGGCCTACTGGCAGCGGGTGGGGGACTATGTGGGCGACGCCCCCAGCACCCTGCGTATGATGCTTCCGGAAGCCTGGCTGGGCTGCCCCGAGGAAGCGGAGCTGCAGGCTTCCATTCTGAAAAGCATGGAGGATTATCTGCACCGGGGAATATTTGAAACGCTGCAGAACAGCTTTGTCTATCTGGAGCGTACCCTTTCCGGCGGCGGTCTGCGCCGGGGTATTCTGGGCCTTCTGGATCTGGAATACTATGATTATCAGCCCGATTCCTGTTCTCCCATTCATGCTACAGAGGGTCTGGTGATGGATCGCCTGCCGCCCCGCATCAAGCTGCGGCAGGGTGCTCCGCTGGAGCTGCCCCATCTGGTGGTATTCTGTGATGACCCGGCGCTGGAGGTCATGGACTGTGCCAGCCGCTGTGCAGGTCGGCTGCTGTATGATACGCCTCTGATGGAGGGCGGCGGCCGGGTTCGGGGCTGGAGCGTAGAGGGCAGCGGCGTCAAGGAGCTGCGCCGCAGTCTGGAGACGCTGGGCGAGGAACACAACCTGCAGCAGAAATACGGAACCAGCAAATTCCCGGTGCTCTACGCGGTGGGGGACGGCAATCACAGCCTTGCCACGGCCAAACGCATCTGGGAGGAGCTGCGGGAAACGCTGACCCCTGCCCAGCGGCTGAATCACCCCGCCCGCTTTGCACTGGCGGAGCTGGTAGACCTGCATGAGCCTGCCATGGAGTTTGAGGCCATTCACCGGGTACTGTTCCACACGGACACGGAGCATTTCCTGCAGGAAGCCAGAGTGTGGTTTGCCGCCGATGCGGGCAAGGGACGCGCATTCCGCTGCATCACCGGAAAGGAAACGGAGGCACTGACCGTTTCCGGCACCATCGGGCAGGCAATCGCCCGCTGCGAAGCCTTTGTAGAGGACTATCGAAAAAGGTTCGGCGGCACCATCGACTACATTCACGGTGAGGCAGAGGCAGTGGAGCTGTGCCGTCAGGCAGGCTGTGCCGGAATCCTGATGCCGGAGATGGATAAGCGGGACCTGTTCCCCTCCATCATCCAGAGCGGCACCCTGCCGAAAAAGAGCTTCTCCATCGGCCCGGCCAGAGACAAGCGCTACTACATGGAGTGCCGGAAAATCCGATAAGAAAACACGAAGGAGAAATGATGAACGCGATTGGATGGGTGTATCCTGCATCATTTCTCCTTTCCCATGGCGCATGACGAAACGGGGGGAACAGGATGGGAGACACGATTGACCTTCACCTTCACACACAGTATTCCGACGGGGCGCTCAGTCCGCTGCAGGCGGCGGAAGCAGCGGCACAGGCGGGTCTCCGTGCCATAGCAATCACGGACCATGATACCATGGAGGGACTGGCAGAGCTTCGGGATGTGCCCGGATTGGAAATCGTGCCGGGCATTGAGCGGAAGGCGCTGTTCCGGGATACGGAAATCCACATTCTGGGATATGACGGGGACTGGGAGCAGATGCGCCGGCAGCCCCGGCTGATCGCAGACCGGGAAGCGCGGAATGCTGCCATCATCGAAAAGCTTCGCGCCGACGGAGTGGATATCACCACGAAAGAACTGTATGCCAGCAAGAAGGGCGTGGCGGGGCGGCCCCATATCGCGGCGCTGCTGGTGAAAAAAGGCTACTTCCCCGATGTGAAAACCGCCTTTGCGGAGTGGCTGGGAGAGGGCAGACCCTACTATGCTTCGCTGGCATGGCAGACTGTGCCGGAGATCATTCAGGCGCTGGGCGCTGCGGGAGCCGCGTCCGTGCTGGCTCATCCGCTGCAGTATGCCTTTCCGGAGCCGCAGCTGCGGGAGCTGGTGCAGCTCTGCCGGGACGCAGGTGCCGTGGGCATGGAGTGCCTGTATTCCGGCTATTCCCGGGCGGAAACGGAAATGCTGCTGGCGCTGTGCCGGGAATATGACCTGTGCCCCACCGGCGGCAGCGATTTCCACGGCCCCAACCGGCCGGAGCGGGTGATCGGCGGTGTGCAGGCGCCCTATGCATGGCTCTGCACCCTGCGGGAGCGGGAGGCGCGGCATGGATAATCTCCGGATCGCGGAAAACGCGCCGCTGCTGGTGCTGCCGGATGACGGGGAAACGGCGGAAAACCTGTTCCGGAGCGGAAACGGCGCATTCAGCGTATTGTCCGTTCCTCCCGGGGACTGGGATCGGAATCTGACGCCCTGGGAGGCACCCTCTCTGGGAGGAAAACGGCCACCCTTTGCCGGGGAAGGCCGGTCGTTTCTGGAAACGGTTCTGGAGGAAACGGCGCAGGCGAAGCTGCTTTGCGGAGCGGTGCCCGTGGGGATTCTCGGGTATTCGCTGGGCGGACTGTTTGCCCTGTGGGCAGCCTGTGAATCGGGGGTGTTCAACCTTGCCGGTTCCGGCTCCGGCTCTCTCTGGTATGAGGGCTGGTGCGATTACCTTTCCGCGCATCCCACCCATGCCCGGCGGGTCTGCCTGAGTCTGGGCGATAAAGAGCCGAAGGCACGCAATCCCCGCATGGCCCGGGTGGGGGACTGTACGGAAATCACCGCCGGCCTGCTGAAACAGCAGGGAAGCGAAGTGACCTTCCGCTGGGAACAGGGCGGCCATTTTAACGACCCGCAGAGCCGGCTTCTGAGGCTGGCGATGGAACTGACAAAGGGATTCTCCGCCTGAACCGGGCAGAGAGTCTCTTTGCATAATTCTGCCGGAACTTCCTATACTAAGAATAAAACAGAGCGGGAGGTTCGGCATGGACGAGGAAATGACGATGCTGCAGGGGGAGCTTCCCCAGATCCGGGAGCTGGGTTCCTCCACGGCCTGCGGACGGGAGGGCGCGATCCACTGCCTTACCATCGCAGGACAGGTGGAGGGGCATACGCTGCTGCCCTGTTCGGTCAAAACCACCAAGTATGAGCATGTGATGCCGCTGCTGGCTGCCATCGAAGAGAGTCCGGAGATCCGGGCGCTGCTGATTCTGCTGAATACCGTGGGCGGCGATGTGGAGGCGGGTCTGGGCATTGCGGAGCTGATCGCCGGGATGAAGACCCCTACCGCCTCGCTGGTGCTGGGTGGGGGACACTCCATCGGTGTGCCGCTGGCGGTTGCCGCCTCCCGAAGCTTCATCGCGCCCAGCGCTGCCATGACCCTTCATCCGGTGCGGATGACCGGCGTGGTCATCGGTGTGCCTCAGACCTGTCGGTATCTGGAGAAAATGCAGGAGCGCGTCGTGACCTTTGTGACGGCGCATTCCCATATCACCCGGGCGGCGCTGACGGAGCGGATGCTCTGCACCGGCGAGCTGATGGGCGAGGTTGGCAGCGTGATCGGCGGCCGGGAAGCGGTGGAATTGGGACTGATCGACGCAGTGGGCGGGCTGCAGGACGCACTCAATTATCTGCATGGACGGATGGAGGCGGAAAAACCCTTGTCATAGTCCGCCTGCCGTGGTAAAATATATGACCCAATCTTATGTAATGTATCGGAAGGAGATACCGAGTATGTCGATCTGGTTTGCGGCCCTTCTGGGTCTGATACAGGGTGTGGCGGAGTTTCTGCCCATTTCCAGCTCCGGTCATCTGTCTATTTTCCAGAACTTCTTCCACATGGAGAATGTGGAGGAAAGCCAGATGCTGTTTGACGTGCTGCTGCATCTGGGAACGCTGGCAGCCGTCTGCATCTACTATCGAAAAGATGTGGTTGATGTGGTAAGGGAGCTTTGGGGTCTGTGTCAGGGAAAAAAGCGGAAGGATAAACCAAATGCCCCGGTGCAGAGACTGATCCTGCTGGCCATTATCGCCACGCTGCCGCTGGTACTGGCGATGCTGGTGGATGATGTGGTGGAAAAGCTCTATGCCAGCACCCTCTTTATCGGCATTGCACTTCTGGCAACCGGCTGTCTCCTTTACATATCCGACAAGGTAAAGCCGGGAAACAAGGATGAGAGAAACGCCACATGGAAGGATGCTCTGGCCATCGGTCTGATGCAGGTGGTCGCCGTCCTGCCCGGCATCTCCCGCAGCGGCAGCACCATCACCGCCAGTACGCTCCGGGGCTGCAAGCGGGATTTCGCCGTGCGCTTCAGTTTCCTGCTGTCTATTCCGGCAATCGTGGGTGCCAATATCCTGAAAATTTCCGATGCGCTCAGCGCCGGGATCGATAAGGCCATGGTGCTGCCCTGTCTGGTGGGCGTGATCGTGGCCGGTGTGTCCGGTTATTTCGCTATCTGTCTGGTGAAGCTGCTGGCGGATAAGGGCAAGTTCGGGCGCTTTGCCTATTACTGCTGGGCAGTCGGTCTGCTGACCATCATTGCCACCATCATTCTGTAATGTCTGTCTGCGATACTTGAGAAGGGAGGTCATTCGATATGGCCAAAGCAGCCGACACCGGGAAAAAACCCGGTGCGGAGAACAGAAAATCCCCCCCGCCCAGAACCACGAAAAGTGCATCCGGAAGCGGGAAAGCGGCAAAGACACCTGCGAAAACCGCAAAGCAGGGGTCGGTCACACCCAATGACCCCATTCGTTACCGGGTTATCAAAGCGTTTATCTGCCTTGCACTGGCGCTGTTCAGCCTGATCGGCTGTTTCACCCGGGAAGGCTGGTTCATCGGCTTTTTCCGAACCTTTATTCAGGGACTGGTGGGAAAGGGATTCTTCTTCCTGCCGCCGATCCTGATCTACTGCGCTCTGATCCTGCTCTGCGTGCGGCATAAGCCGCTGGGCGGCCGCATCACCTGTGCGCTGCTGCTGAGCGTGACCATCGGCGCGATGTTCCACCTGTTCGGAAGTACGGCAGAACCGGCGTGGAACTGGGGGATTCTGGGTTATCTGTATGATACCGGAACGCTGACCGGCTCTGCCGGTTCCGGCGGTGCGGTAGCCGGGTTCTTTGCCATCTGCTTCCGCAGCCTGTTCAATACGGTGGGCGCCGCCATTGTGCTGGTACTGGGCACCGTGTTCCTGCTGTTCGCCGCACTGGATGTGACGATTTCCTCCATGGCGGAGCGGAGCCGGGAGCGGGCACAGCAGAAGGCGGAGGAATGGAAGCTGATGCGGGAACAGGAACAGCTTCGCGCGGAGGAACGGCGCAAGGCCGCCCAGCGGGAGCTGGAAGCCCGTGAAGCCGCCGCGGCGGAGGAACAGCGGATTGCCGCCGCCGCAGCGAAGGAGCATACGGGTACCCGGAAGCACTCGAAGATAATTGATATTCCGCTGGACGGGGAAAACGAGACCCCCGCAGCCGCACCGGAAACCCCGCCGGAGCCGCCCAGAGGAAGGAAGACCAAGGCGGAAGAACCCAAACCGGAACCCAAACCGGAGCCGAAGCCGGAAACCAAACCGGCAGCAGAGGAACCGAAGCCGGAATCGGCGAAATCCGCTGTGGAGGTCAATCGGGACTGGCTGGCGGAGATTCTGACCAAGGATCGTTTCAATGCCGAAAAAAGCGGCTATGATGCACGAAAACAGGTAGTGGACACCGCGATCCGCCCCGACGAAAGGCCGTCCACGGAGGAACCGGAGCAGCCGGAGAAGAACGGGCGCTGGTTCCGCCGGGAAAAACCGGAGAAAGCGGAAATGCCGGAAGCGCAGCCGAAACCGGCGGCAGCGGAAGCGCCAGCCGGAGCTGTTACGGAGCCGCCCGCCGTTTCGGAGCAGCCGAGGATCCGGGAGGCTGAACCGATCCTGCAGGAGCCGGAGGAAGAACCGGAACCGGTGCTGACCGGTCTTTACGATACCGCTGCCATGCCCGCCCGCCCGGTACCGGATCCGGCCGAGACGGAAAAACCCGCCCAGGCTCCCGTATCCGCGCAGAAAAGCACCGTATCTGCGGAAGCTGTTGCGGAAGCCGCTGCTGTTCTGGCAGATGAAAAGAATGCCCGCGCGGTAGAAAAAGCGGAGACAGTGAAGCTGAAAGCGGAAATGGTGGCCTCCATCGAAGAAAATCTGGCCTCGGAGGGACAGAATGTTCCGGTGCAGTACAGCTTCCCGCCTATGGATCTGCTGACCGCCGGTTCCGGAGAGGACAGCAACGCCGGACGGGAGGAAATGACCGTCAATGCCCGGCGGCTCAGCGCCACCATCAAGAGCTTCGGCATACCGGCGGAAATCTGCGATGTGACCAGAGGCCCCTCCGTGACCCGCTATGAGGTGGAACTGGAGCAGGGTGTCAAGCTGAACCGGCTTACCAACCTGTCGGATGACATCGCGCTGGCGCTGGGCGTCAGCGGCGTGCGAATCGCCCCCGTGCCGGATAAAATCTCCATCGTGGGCATCGAGGTGCCCAACAAGCAGACCACCACCGTCTATCTCCGGGATGTGATCGACACATCCTCCTTCCGGGAGAAAAAGTCGGATCTGACCTTTGCCATCGGCCGGGATATTGCCGGTCAGCCGGTGGTGGGCGACATCGGAAAGCTACCCCATCTGCTGATCGCCGGTACCACCGGCAGCGGTAAATCCGTGTGTATGAACTCGCTGATCCTGAGTATGCTCTACAAGTCCAGCCCGGAGGATGTGCGCCTGATCATGGTGGACCCGAAGATGATCGAGCTGGGCATCTACAACGGCATTCCCCACCTGCTGATCCCCGTAGTTACCGACCCGAAGAAGGCCGCCGGTGCGCTGCAGTGGGCGGTCATGGAAATGCTGAAACGCTACCGTCTGATCGCCGATTCCGGCGCCCGGGATCTTGCCAGCTATAATAAGATCATGGAACGTACCGAGGGCGGCCAGAAGCTGCCCAAGATCGTGATTTTGATCGACGAGCTGGCCGACCTGATGATGGCGGCTGCCAAGGATGTGGAAGAAAGCATCTGCCGCATTGCTCAGATGGGCCGTGCAGGCGGCATCCATCTGGTAATCGCCACCCAGCGTCCCTCCGCGGATGTGATCACCGGTCTGATGAAGGCCAACATTCCCTCCCGCATTGCCTTCGCGGTGGACAGTGCGCTGAACTCCCGTATCATTCTGGATACCTCCGGCGCAGAAAAGCTGGTTGGCAAGGGCGATATGCTCTATGCTCCGGTAGGCAGCGGAAAACCCATGCGTGTGCAGGGCACTTTCGTGACGGATGATGAGCGGGAAGAAGTCATCAACTTCGTAAAGGAACAGGGTCTGGCCAATTACGACCGGAAGATTCAGGATGAGATCGAGCGCAGCACCGAGAAGGAGCAGAAGAAGGAAGACGCCGGGGAGGACAGTGCCGCGGCGGATGATGAACTGGATGAGCTGTTTGATGACGCGGTCATGGTGGTTCTGGATTCCGGACAGGCCAGCGTTTCCATGCTCCAGCGCCGCCTGAAGCTGGGTTATTCCCGCGCTGCCCGTATTGTGGATCAGATGGAGGAACGGGGTGTGGTAGGACCCTTTGAAGGCTCGAAACCCCGCCCGGTGCTGATCACCCGGGATCAGTGGAACGCCATGAAGGGTCTGGACAGTCCGGCTCTGCAGGCACCGCTGATCGATGCGGATGAAGATGACAACGGGGGAGTCCCCGAGGAAATCGACTGAAAGACAGCCGCCGCTTCCCGTATGGGGAAGCGGCGGCGAGTTTTTTCATTATGCCCAGGGGTCAGCGCTTTTGGGGGTGCGGATGCTGACCATCAGCATCTGTTCCCAGAGAAACCACTGACTGCCCTTCCGTCTCAGCTTTAGCTGCCGGGGACTGTCAGCGCCGGTAGAGGCAATGTACAGTACTGCGTAGCCGTCCTCCTGATAGGAGTAGGGATTGGTGCTGACGGTAACGGTGAAAGGCTCCGCAGGCGTGTAGTTGTTCTCAGGGGAAGAACCGGCAAAATAGGAGAAGGGAACATGGATTCCGTCGCGGAAGCGATCCTTCAGGAAGGTCTTTTCGTAGGCACTCAGCGGCTGAGGCCCTTTCAGAAAATTCAACATTTCCGTACCGATGTCCGGATCGGCCGCGTAGGCGCACAGCGCACATACGGTAAGCGCGGCGGTCTTGAAGGGGGTGTCCAGCGCGGCTTCGGGCAGCGCCTGCAGCTCTGCTGCGCTTTCCGGCAGGGCGGCGAAGGAGAAGGTTTTGCTGCCGGTCTCATTTGCCGCCGGTGCGGTTTCTGCTGCGGGTGTGTTTTTCAGTTTGTCAAAGATGCTCATGGTCGGTGAGGTTCCTTTCCTGATTGTTATTCGTATCTGCCCATGAACCGGGCAACGGTGTGAGCGCCGCCGGTGGCATGGAGTATGGTGGAGCTTTTCTCACAGTCGCCGATCATGTAAAACACCGGTGCGACTTCGTTGAAGGAAAGCGCTTCCTCTTTCCGGGCCTTCATGCCTGCGGCGTAGATCACCGTATCTGCCGGGAAGAACTTCTCGCTTTCGGGGCACTGGCAGCGAACACCTGTCTGCGTGATCTCCACGGCGCGGGTGTTGAAGGTGACAGGAATCTGCTTCTGGTCGATCTGATCCCGGATGGCGATGAGCTGACAGGAGTTGCCGCCTGCGGAGAAATAACCGGCCATTTCCACGATCTCCGGACTGTGACCCAGCGATTTCAAATAGATGGCCAGCTCGGTGCCCACAAGACCTGCGCCCAGAATGACGATCCTGCCCTTTGCCAGTGTGGGATTCCGGAAGATCTCCACGCCGGAGTAGACATTGGGACCGTCGATGCCGGGGATGGGCGGTACGCTGACCTCGGAGCCGATGGCACAGAGAATCGCGTCCGGCTGCATCTGCTTCGCCTCTGCCGGGGTCATTTCCATGTTCAGCCGCACTTCCACCGTGGACGCAAGAAGCTTGGCCTTCTGCAGTTCGATGTAGTCATGCAGATTCTTCTTAAAGGGCACATCCCGTTCACACAGGATGCGTCCGCCCAGCTCACCGGTTTTTTCGCAGAGCGTGACAGAATGCCCGCATTTCTCCGCCGTCAGCGCGGCTTCCATACCGGCAATGCCGCCGCCGATGACCAGCACCTTCATCTTTCTTGCAGGCGGCAGGGAGAAGAACTCCTCCCGTTCCCGGCCTGCCTCCGGGTTCAGCGCACAGACCATGTCACCGTGACCGACCATTTCGCTGAAGCAGGTCAGACAGCGCATACATTTGCGGATGGTTTCCGGCTTTCCGGCGCGAACCTTGTTGGGCAGATCCGGGTCGCAGTTCAGCGGGCGGGCCATGTAGATGATATCCGCCTTGCCCTCAGCCAGAATCTTTTCCATCACATAGGGGTCGCTCATGCCGCCCACCACGCCGATGAGAGATTTCTTCACGTGCTTTTTGATCTCCGCGGAGATGGCGGCATGGCAGCCGTCCGGATAGAACATGCTGAGGTGTGTGCGGGAGAAGGATTCGGGGTGCATGGTGTCCGAATGACTGACGGAGATGTTGATGATGTCCGCGTGTCCGTCCAGCTGCTCGGCGATCAGCGCCGCGTCCTGCACGGTATAGCCGTCGGGCAGAATCTCCGTGCCGCTGATGCGGATCTCCACCGGGAAGTTCCTGCCGCAGACCCGATGGATCTCGTCAATGGCCATGACAGCGAAGCGGGCACGGTTTTCCGGACTTTCGCCGCCCCACTTGTCGGTACGGCGGTTTTCAAAGGGACTGAACCAGTGCTGGAAGGCGCGGGAATGAGCGCCGTGAATGGATACCATGGGGAAACCGGCACTTTTTGCCGCCAATGCGCCGAGGCCGAAATCCCGGATCACCTCCAGAATCCGCTCCTCGGTCATGGCCTTGACCTTCAGACCGTCGGAACGGGCGTCGTCATCCATAGGGCCTTCCAGCACACGGCCGGTTTTCAGCGCCATGGCAATGGTGCTCTTGTGGGGACCGGAGCCGGAGAAGCTCAGCTCCATGGTGGGCACCGCACCGTGACGCTTTGCCGCGTCCGCCATGCGGGCATAGTTGTAGTTCTGTCGGTTTACGATATCCCGGGGCCACTTGCCGTCGGTAAACTCGGTGTGGTCGATGATGACTTCGCCCTCCGCCACGGTGGCGGCACCGCCGATGGCGATGCGCCGGAAAGCCATCAGTCCGTCCTGACTGGGCTGGCCGGGGGCAATATCGTCCGTATGTCCGGTGGGCGCGCAGAACATATGATTCCGATAGGTAACATCACCGATGGTCAGCGGGGC
>DCGQ01000065.1 GCA_002314635.1 Clostridiales bacterium UBA1774 | reverse complement strand
TGGCGGAAAAGGCTGTTTACAAACCCGAAAGCCTTCGATATAATAAGAAACAGGCTATTTGCGGGGGAATACCCGCTTTTCGATACTTTCCCTATGCTCACCGAAAGGATGCTGTATCTATGTACGACCAGTCAAAAATCCGCAATTTCTCCATCATCGCCCATATCGACCACGGCAAGAGCACGCTGGCTGACCGGCTGCTGGAAGGCTGTCACGCCGTCAATCCCCGGGACATGGAAGCACAGATTCTGGACAACATGGATCTGGAGCGGGAACGGGGCATCACCATCAAGGCCCGCGCCGTCAGTCTGGAATATTCTGCCGAGGACGGGGAAACCTACCGTCTGAATCTGATCGACACGCCGGGACATGTGGACTTCAACTATGAGGTCAGCCGCTCGCTGGCCGCCTGCGAGGGTGCGCTGCTGGTGGTGGATGCGCGGCAGGGCATTGAGGCGCAGACGCTGGGCAACGCCTATCTGGCGCTGGACAACAATCTGGAGATCCTGCCGGTGATCAATAAGATTGACCTGCCGGGTGCCGACCCGCAGAAGGTCAAGACCGATATTGAGGATGTGATCGGCATCCCCGCCATGGATGCGCCGGAGATTTCCGCCCGTCTGGGTCTGAACATCGACGCGGTGTTCAAGGAGATCATTCACGGCGTTCCCGCTCCCACCGGCGACCCGGACGCACCGCTGAAAGCGCTGGTGTTCGACAGCCAGTATGACCCCTTTGTGGGCGTCATCGTGTATCTGCGGGTCAAGGAGGGCACCCTCCGTACCGGCATGGATGTGCGGCTGATGGCCTCCGGCGCGGAGTACAAGGTGGTGGAAGTGGGTCACATGGGCGCACTGAACCTGCAGCCCTGCAGCGAGCTGAAGGCCGGCGATGTAGGTTACTTTACCGCCAGCATCAAGAATGTGGAGGACACCCAGCCGGGTGACACCATCACCGGCGTGGAGAATCCGGCAGCGGAGCCGCTGCCCGGCTACCGTCCCGCGCAGCCTATGGTCTACAGCGGCATCTACCCGGCGGACGGTGCCCGTTACCCGGACCTGCGGGACGCGCTGGAGCGTCTGAAATTGAATGACGCGGCGCTTTCCTTCGAACCGGAATCCTCCGCCGCACTGGGCTTCGGCTACCGCTGCGGCTTTCTGGGTCTGCTGCACATGGAGGTTATCACGGAGCGTCTGGAACGGGAATACAATCTGGATCTGATCACCACCGCCCCCAGCGTCATTTTCAAGGTCACAAAGACCGATGGGACCGTGGAGGTCATCGACAACCCGCTGAATTACCCGGATCCCAGCGAGATCGAATATGCGGAGGAGCCTTATGTGGCCGCCAGCATCATGACCCCGCAGGAGTACGTGGGCAACATCATGGATCTATGTCAGGATCGCCGGGGCGAATACAAGGATCTGGTCTATCAGGGCAAGGACAGGGTGGAGCTGCACTATCACCTGCCGCTGAATGAGATCATCTACGACTTTTTTGACGCACTGAAATCCCGTACCAAGGGTTACGCCTCGCTGGACTATGAGCTGGAAAGCTACCGGCAGAGTGAGCTGGTAAAGCTGGATATCCTGCTGAACGGCGATGTGGTGGACGCGCTGAGCTTTATCGTCCACCGGGAAAAGGCCTATCCCCGCGCCCGCCGCATCTGCGAAAAGCTGAAGGACAACATTCCCCGCATGATGTTCGAGGTGCCGGTGCAGGCTGCCATCGGCGGCAAGATCATCGCCCGGGAGACCATCAAGGCGCTGCGGAAGGATGTGCTTGCCAAGTGCTACGGCGGCGACATCACCAGAAAGAAGAAGCTGCTGGAAAAGCAGAAGGAAGGCAAGAAGAAGATGCGCTCTCTGGGCAGCGTCTCCGTGCCCACGGAAGCGTTCCTTGCGGTGCTGAAGCTGGACGAATAAAGAAGGTGTGCGATTTGTTTACCCTGTATCTTGTCGTTCCCTGCTATAACGAAGAAGCTGTTCTGCCGGAAACGGCGCGGCGGCTGGACGAGATCATGACGGAGCTGACCCGGCAGGGGCGGATCACGGAGCAAAGCCGGATCCTGTTCGTGAACGACGGCTCCAAGGACCGGACGTGGGAGCTGATTTCCCGGCTCCATTCGGTCAGTTCCCGCTATGCCGGTCTGTGCCTCAGCCGGAACCGGGGGCATCAGAATGCGCTGCTGGCCGGTCTGATGCTGGCAAAGGACCATGCGGACGCGGCCATTTCGCTGGACGCGGACCTGCAGGACGATGTGGAGGCCATTTACCGCTTCTGCGACAAATACGAAGCCGGTTGCGATATCGTGTACGGCGTCCGTTCCGCCCGGGACACGGATACCGCCTTCAAGCGCGGCACTGCCCGTGGATTTTACAAAGCCATGGAGCTGCTGGGTGTGGAGATCGTCTATGACCATGCGGACTATCGGCTGATGAGCCGCCGTGCGCTGGAGGCTCTCAGCGAATACGGGGAACGGAACCTGTTCCTCCGGGGCATCGCGCCGCAGCTTGGCTTCCGCACCGACACGGTGGAATATGTGCGGCAGGAGCGCTTTGCCGGGGAAAGCAAGTACCCGCTGAAAAAGATGATCGCCTTCGCCGTCACCGGTATCACCTCGTTCAGCGTGCGTCCGCTGCACTTTGCCTTGATTCTGGGCGGCATCGCCCTTCTTGTCAGCGTCGTCATCCTGCTCTACAGCCTGATCCGCTGGCTCTGCGGCATGACCGTCTCCGGTTGGACCAGCCTGATGTTCTCCATCTGGGCGCTGGGCGGCCTGCAGCTGCTGATGCTGGGCGTGGTGGGTGAATATGTGGGCAAGACCTATCTGGAAGCCAAGCGCAGACCCCTGTACCTCATCTCGGAGACCCTGCTGGACGAAGGAAATAACGGGAAATCCTGAATACCGAAGCCGCCCTGTCACCACGACAGAGCGGCTTATTTCATCCTCTCACACGGAACAGGCCGTGCTTATTGCAGTATGCGAAGAAGTATCCTCCACCCCGGTGGGGGAAACGGGCGGCGCAGTCCCCCTCCGGGTACAGCTTCACCAGCTCCAGCCGGTCATCGCTCACATGGGCGAGAAACGAGATGAAATGCTCCCGCTCCATGGGGTGATCCATCGTCACATACCACTCATCCTCCACCGGCTCCAGTGTGATGGCATGGTTTTCGTCACCTGCTTCCGCTTCCAGCGGCGGCAGGGTCACGCCGCAGCAGGAGATCACTGCTTCTCCGGTGCTGTGGAAGATATTGCCGCAGACCGGGCAGACATACAGCTTCAAGCGCTTCATATTGCCGCTGCGGTTCTGATTCCGCACCGACTCTCCCTGCATCAGCTCCGGAAGAGAAACGCCCAGCGCCTCCGCCAGCGGATTCAGCAGCGTAATATCCGGGTATCCACGTCCGGTCTCCCAGCGGGACACCGCCTTATCGCTGACAGCCAGCTTTTCCGCCAGCGCACTCTGGGTCATGCCCTTTCCCTCCCGCAGCGTGCGGATCATTGCGCCGGTCACATAGGGTTCCATAGTTCCCACATCCTTTCTGTCACATCCTAGCAGACCCCGCCGGAAAAGAAAACCTATGCTTCGTAGACAGAGAAAGGCCCTGCTGCAGTTTCTTCCGCAGCAGGGCCTCTTTTATTTTACTCCATGCACTTGACGACTTCGGGAACGATGATGTCCGCCGGAGTGATCTCCAGAATGTGCTCCACGGTCTCTCCGGGGGCGATCTCTTCCAGAATCATGCCTTCCTTGGTGATGTGGAACAGGCACTTATCCGTGACAACATAGTCCACCACGCCGACGCCGGTGAGGGGCAGGTCGGTCTTGCGGACGATCTTGGAGCTGCCGTCCTTGCCGCAATGCACGGTCATAACGATGGTGCACTTGGCGCCGGTCACCAGATCCATGGCGCCGCCCATACCGGCAGCAGCCTTGCCGGGGATCAGCCAGTTGGCCAGATCGCCGGTCTGAGATACTTCGTAAGCGCCCAGAACCGTGTAGTCCACGTGGCCGCCGCGAATATAGCCGAAGGAGGTGAAGGAGCTGAAGCAGCAGCCGCCTTCACGCAGCTTGCTGACCTTGCCGCCGGCGTCAACCACGTCGGGATCGGCAAATTCGCCTTCCTGAGGAGCGCCGGTCAGACCGATCACGCCGTTCTCGGACTGGAACCACACATCCTTATCAGGAGAGATATACTGCAGGCACAGGGTAGGCATACCGATGCCCAGATTGACCAGGTCGCCGTCCTGGAAGAACTGAGCAGTCCGCTTAGCGATAAAATTTTTCGGATCCATCTTCTCAGCCCTCCTTGTAGTTTGCCTGCACGACCATATCCACCAGCGCGCCGGGGGTGTTGATCATGTCGGGGTCCAGCTCGCCCACTTCCACGATCTCCTCGGCTTCGCAGATGACGAAGTCAGCGGCGGTGGCAAAGGGTTCGTTGAAGTTGCGGGCGGTGCGGTGATACACCACGTTGCCCATGGTGTCGGCCTTCCAGGCATGGATGAAGCACACATCGCCGTGGATGGGCAGCTCAAGGATGAAGCGCTTGCCCACGATGGGATCCTCGGGCTTGACGAACTTGTATTCGCCCTTCTCGGCGTCCCACTCCAGAAGCTGCTTGCCGTCCTGCATGGGGGTGCCCACGCCGGTGGGAGTCAGAATGCCGCCGATGCCGGCGCCGCCTGCACGGGTCTTTTCGCACAGAGAGCCCTGGGGCACGAAGGTGATATTGATCTCGCCGTTGACGACCTTCTCGACCGTCTCCACATTGTTGCCGATGTGAGAGCAGGTGATGTGCTTGATGCGGTTATCATGAACCAGACGGCCGATGCCCTGGCCCTTGATGCTGGTATTGTTGGAGACAATGTTCAGATCCTTGACGCCCTTCTTCATCAGGCCGTCGATCAGCGTCTGGCTGACACCGCAGTTGACGAAGCCGGGAAGCAGAACGGTCATGCCGTCGAAGCACTTCTCCATGGCCTGATCAAGGGTGACTACTTTGTTTTTAGGCACTTTGGTACAATCCTTTCCAAATTTGTCTGAGAACGGACTCTCCCGGATTGGGGGAGAGTCCGAATATTCTGAAATTACTCGGTGTAGGAAACAGGATAGGTCTTCTCGTCCTTCAGGCAGTTGCGGGTGATGCCGAGGATCTCACGGGCTTCCTGAGCGGTAGCGATGTCGCGGCCGGCGATCTGGCTCAGAGTCACGGCGCGCTCAACCAGACGCACGTTGGTGGCGATATCCTTGGAGCCGTCGGGGTTCTTGCCGAACATGACGTTGTCTTCCAGACCCACGCGCAGGCCGTCAGCACCCAGAGCCAGACCGGCCAGCATCATGGGCATATGGCACTTGCCGATACCGGAAACGGACCAGGTAGCGCCTGCAGGCAGCTTGCCCACCAGGAAGGCCAGGTTCTCCGTGGTGCCGGGCATGGAGCCGCCGACGCCCATGATGAACTGGATGTGGGG